>DASQJO010000195.1:0-10694 GCA_035630955.1 Kineosporiaceae bacterium | reverse complement strand
TGCTCGGCTTCCTCTCCTCCCGCGTCCTCGGGCAGTACGACGCGTTCTCGCCGGACGGCCGCCTTCTGCTCATCGCGCCCAACGTCGTCAGCGTGGAGCGCGAGCTCGACGTCGACCCCGCCGACTTCCGGCTCTGGGTGTGCCTGCACGAGGAGACCCACCGGGTCCAGTTCGGAGCGAACCCCTGGCTCGCGCCGCACCTCGTCGAGCGGATCCGCGCGCTGGTCGGCGATCTGCTGCTCGAACCCGCGCAGGCCGCCGAGCGGATGGCCGCCGCGCTGCGCGACCTGCCCGGCCTGGTGCGCGGCGAGGGGTCGGGCGTCCCGCTGCTGGACGCCGTGCAGACGCCCGCCCAGCGCGAGGCCCTCGCCGAGATCACCGCGGTCATGTCCCTGCTCGAGGGGCACGCCGACGTCGTCATGGACGAGGTCGGCCCGCGGGTGGTGCCGTCGGTCGAGCTCATCCGGGAGCGGTTCACGCGCCGGCGGGCCGGCCGCGGGGCGGTGGACCGCCTCCTGCGCCGCCTCCTCGGTCTGGAGGCGAAGATGCGCCAGTACGCCGACGGCGCGCGTTTCGTGCGGGAGGTCACGGCCCGGGTCGGCGTCGACGGCTTCAACGCGGTCTGGACCGGCCCGGACACGCTGCCCCGCGCCGCCGAGATCGCCGACCCGGACGCCTGGGTCCGCCGCGTCCACGGCTAGTCCGCACGAGGGGTGGAGGCGGGCGGGATGAGCGGGCCGACGCCGGCGGTGGCGGCGGTCCGCATGGCCGTCCGCCGGGAGCTGGCGTCGCTGCCGGCCGGGGCGCACGTGCTCGTCGCCTGCTCGGGCGGCCCGGACTCGCTCGCGCTCGCCGCGGCCACCGCCTTCGTCGCACCGCGCGCCGGGCTCACGGCCGGTGCCGCCATCGTCGACCACGGCTGGCACCCGGCGTCCGCGTCCGTCGCGTCCGTCGCGGCCGCGGCCTGCGAGCTGCTCGGCCTGGCGCCGGTCCGGGTGCTCGACGTCGCGGCGGACGTCGTCACCGGTCAGGGCGGCCCCGAGGCCGCCGCCCGCGACGCCCGCTACGCCGCGCTCGATCGCGAGGCGGACGCGCAGGGGGCGAGTCTCGTCCTGCTCGGCCACACCCTCGACGACCAGGCCGAGACCGTGCTCCTCGGCCTCGCCCGCGGCTCCGGCGCCCGCTCCCTGGCGGGGATGCCGGCCCGCCGCGGCCGGCTGGTGCGCCCCCTGCTCGGCCTGTCGCGCTCGACCACCCGCGCGGCGTGCGCCGATCTCGGCCTCGAACCGCACGACGACCCCGCCAACGACGACCCCGCGTACGCCCGGGTCCGGGTCCGCCGCGCCCTCGCCGAGCTGACCGACGCCCTGGGCCCCGCGCTGCCTGCCGCGCTCGCCCGCACCGCCGAGCAGCTCGCCCTGGACGCCGAGGCCCTCGAGGCGTACGCCGGGGACCTGCTGGCCCGGGCCCGGACCGACGCCGGCTACGACGTCGCCATGCTGGCCGCCGCCCCGGACGCCGTCCGCCGGCGCGCGCTGCTCGCCGCGGCGCGGTCCGCCGGATCCCCCGGCTCCGCGCTCGGCTCCCGGCACGTGCTGGCCCTCGACGGCCTCGTCGTCGGCCGGCCCGGGAGGGGCGGCGTCCATCTCCCGGGGGGACTGGTCGCCGTCCGGCGGTGTGGCACGCTGTCCCTCGCCGCGCCGGGGGAAGCCAGGGATGAGGAGTAGCAGAGCGTGCAGCCCACCGACATGGGAGAGGACCTGGAGAAGGTCCTGCTCACCGAGGATCAGATCCTGACCCGGCTCGACGAGCTGGCGGCGGCCGTCGACGCCGACTACGCCGGCCGGGATCCGCTGCTCGTCGGCGTTCTTAAGGGCGCGGTCATGGTCATGGCGGACCTCTCCCGGCGGCTCAGCTTCCCCGCCGAGACCGACTGGATGGCGGTCTCGTCGTACGGGTCGGGGACGAAGTCGTCCGGGGTCGTCCGGATCATGAAGGATCTCGAGCGCGACATCACCGGCCGCGACGTCCTGATCGTGGAGGACATCGTCGACTCGGGCCTCACCCTGTCGTGGATCATGGCCAATCTCGGGTCGCGCGGGCCGAAGTCCGTCGAGGTGTGCACGCTGCTGCGCAAACCGGACGTTCTGAAGGTCGACGTCCCGCTGAAGTACGTCGGTTTCGACATCCCCAACGAGTTCGTCGTCGGCTACGGGTTGGACTACGCCGAGCGCTACCGGAACCTGCGGGTCATCGGAACGCTTGCGCCGCACGTGTACGGCTCCTGAGACCGGTCGGAGGACACCTGAGTGGACCGCGTTGCGCTGCAGGCGTAACGCCGGAACACTGCTGTGGAGCCGCCCGTTGGCACTTCCGGACGCACGGGAATAGTTGGGTGCGCGCCGACCGCCGCCATCTGGCGACGGAATGACCGAGCAGGAAGGACGGGGCTGGCTGCCCCCAGGTATGAACCTGAAGCGTTGGACCGGAACGCGGGCGATCTGGATCGTGGTCGCCGTCATCGCGCTGCTGGTCGCCGGTCGTCTGCTGACGCCGAGTGGCTTCGCGCAGGTCGACACGTCCAAGGCGCTCCAGGCCATCAAGGACAAGCAGGTCGCCTACGCCCACGTCGTCGACGGTGAACAGACCATCGAGCTGACCCTCAAGGAGGGTCAGACCATCGACGGCCACAACAAGGTGACGGCCGGGTGGATCGGCGCGCGCGGCAACGAGATCGTGCAGCTGCTCGACCAGAACCCGCCGTCCAACGGCTACAACGAGGAGAAGCCCCAGCCCTCGGTCCTGGGCAGCCTCATCTTCTCCTTCCTGCCGATCCTGCTCCTGCTCGTCCTCTTCTGGTTCTTCATGGGCCAGATGCAGGGCGGCGGATCGCGCGTCATGAACTTCGGGAAGTCCCGCGCGAAGCTCGTCAGCAAGGACATGCCGAAGGTCACCTTCTCGGACGTCGCCGGCGCCGACGAGGCCGTCGAGGAGCTGCAGGAGATCAAGGAGTTCCTCGCCGAGCCCGCCAAGTTCCAGGCGGTCGGCGCCAAGATCCCCAAGGGCGTGCTGCTCTACGGCCAGCCGGGAACCGGCAAGACCCTGCTCGCCCGCGCGGTCGCCGGCGAGGCCGGCGTCCCCTTCTACTCGATCTCGGGCTCGGACTTCGTCGAGATGTTCGTCGGCGTCGGTGCCAGCCGGGTCCGCGACCTGTTCGACCAGGCCAAGGCGAACGCGCCGGCGATCATCTTCGTCGACGAGATCGACGCCGTCGGCCGGCACCGTGGCGCGGGCCTCGGCGGCGGCCACGACGAGCGCGAGCAGACGCTGAACCAGCTGCTCGTCGAGATGGACGGCTTCGACGTCAAGACGAACGTCATCCTCATCGCCGCCACGAACCGCCCCGACATCCTCGACCCGGCGCTGCTGCGCCCGGGCCGCTTCGACCGGCAGATCGCCGTCGACGCCCCCGACATGCAGGGCCGGTTCAAGATCCTGCAGGTGCACGCCAAGGGCAAGCCGACGGCTCCCTCGGTCGACCTCATGGCCGTCGCCCGCCGCACGCCGGGTTTCACCGGCGCCGACCTGGCGAACGTCCTCAACGAGGCCGCGCTGCTCACCGCCCGCGCCGGCGCCCGGGTGATCGACAACCAGGCGCTCGACGAGGCGATCGACCGCGTCGTCGCCGGGCCGCAGAAGCGCACCCGGATCATGGCCGACAAGGAGAAGAAGATCACGGCGTACCACGAGGGCGGCCACGCCTTGGTGGCGGCGGCGCTGCTGCACACCGACCCGGTGACCAAGGTGACGATCCTGCCCCGCGGCCGCGCGCTCGGCTACACGATGGTGATGCCGACCGACGACAAGTACTCCACCACGCGCAACGAGATCCTCGACCAGCTCGCGTACGCCCTGGGCGGTCGCGTCGCGGAGGAGCTCGTCTTCCACGACCCGACGACGGGCGCCGCGAACGACATCGAGAAGGCGACCGGTCTGGCCCGGCGGATGGTGACGCAGTTCGGCATGTCCGAGCGGGTCGGCGCCATCAAGCTCGGCCAGAGCCAGGGCGAGGTGTTCCTCGGCCGCGACATGGGCCACCAGCGCGACTACTCCGAGGAGGTCGCGGGCGTCGTCGACGAGGAGGTCCGCCGCCTCATCGAGAACGCGCACGACGAGGCGTGGGAGGTCCTGGTCGAGAACCGGGGCGTGCTCGACGCCCTCGTCATGGCGCTGCTCGAGCGCGAGACCCTCGGCAAGGAGGAACTCGCGGAGATCTTCGCCGATGTCGTCAAGCGGCCGGCGCGGCCCGTCTGGCTCTCGAGCGAGCGCCGCTCGGTATCCGACATCCCGCCGGTGCTCACGCCCGCCGAGCGGGCGGCGGCGAACGGTCACGGCGCGACCGCAGTGAACGGGCTGTGAGCGAGCCCTCGCTCAACGGCATAACAGCAGACGCGGCCTCGGTCCGCCCGGCGTACGACGCCGCGCGGGTCGAGGCCGCGGTGCGTGAGCTGCTCATCGGCATCGGCGAGGACCCCGACCGCGACGGTCTGCGAGACACCCCGGTCCGCGTCGCCCGCGCCTACGTCGAGATCTTCGCGGGCCTGCGGCAGGAGCCGCGCGACGTCCTGACGACGACGTTCGACCTCGGACACGACGAGCTCGTCCTGGTCCGCGAGATCGAGGTGTTCTCCGTGTGCGAGCACCACCTCCTGCCCTTTCACGGCGTCGCGCACGTCGGGTACATCCCCGCGGCCGACGGCCGCATCGCCGGCCTGTCGAAGATCGCCCGGCTGGTCGACGTCTATGCCCGGCGCCCGCAGGTGCAGGAGCGCCTCACCACCCAGATCGCCGACGCCATGACGGAGGTCGCCGGGGCGCGCGGCGTCATCGTCGTCGTCGAGTGCCAGCACCTGTGCATGGCCATGCGCGGCGTGCGCAAGCCCGGGGCGCGCGCGGTGACCTCCGCCGTCCGGGGGCAGCTGCGCAACCCGGCCACCCGCGCCGAGGCGATGAGCCTCATCCTCGCCGGGAACGGCGACCGGTGAAGGCTCTCGCGCCCGAGCGGCGCGTCCGACATCCCCGCGGCCTGCCCGCCGAGCTCACGGCCCTCGACCGCTGCCTGGTCATGGGCGTCGTCAACGTCACCCCCGACTCCTTCAGCGACGGCGGCCTCTGGTTCGAGCCCGCCGACGCGATCGTGCGCGGCCTGGCCCTCGCGGCGGACGGCGCGGACGTCGTCGACGTCGGCGGCGAGTCCACCCGCCCCGGCGCCGGCCGGACGCCGATCGACGAGGAGATCCGCAGGGTGATGCCGGTGGTCCAGGCCCTGGCGGACGCCGGCCTGGCCGTCAGCATCGACACCACACGCGCCGAGGTCGCCGACGCCGCGCTCGCCGCCGGCGCCGTGCTCGTCAACGACATCAGCGGCGGGTTGGCCGACCCCGCGATGGCCGACCTCGTGGCGGACGCCCGCGTGCCGTTCGTCGCCATGCACTGGCGCGGCACGAGCGACCGCATGGAGGAGCTGGCCGTCTACGGCGACGTCGTGGCCGACGTCCGTGCCGAGCTCGAGCGCCGCGTCGAGGGCCTCGTCGACGCGGGCGTGGACGCCGAGCACATCGTCCTCGACCCCGGTTTCGGCTTCGCCAAGCGCGCCCCGCACAGCTGGACGCTGCTGGCTCGGCTCGACGAGCTCGTCGCGCTGGGGTATCCACTGCTCGTCGGGACGTCGCGCAAGCGCTTCCTCGGCCAGGCCGTCACCCCGCAGGGCGAGGACCCGGGCCCGCAGGACCGCGACCTCGTCACCGCCGCCACCACCGTCCTCGCCGCCGCGGCCGGCGCCTGGTGCGTCCGGGTCCACGAGGTCCGGGCCTCGGCGGACGCCGTCCGCGCCGTGGCCGCCGTGGCCGCGGCACGGGCAGGAGCCCCGCCCGGCCCACAGGGACTGCCGTGACCGACCGGATCGTCCTGCGCGGACTCGTCGCCCGCGGCCGCCACGGGGTGCTGCCGCAGGAGCGCCGCGACGGGCAGGACTTCGTCGTCGACGCCACCCTCGAGCTCGACGTCCGCGGCGCGGCGGCCACCGACGACCTCGCCCGGACCGTCCACTACGGCGAGCTCGCCGAGGCGCTCGCCGACGTCGTGCGGGGCGAGCCGGTCGACCTCGTCGAGACCCTCGCCGAGCGGCTCGCCCGGGTCTGCGTCGCCGACCCCCGGGTGGAGGCGGCCGAGGTCACGGTGCACAAGCCGGCGGCGCCCATCGCCGAGCGCTTCGCCGACGTCGCGGTGACCGTGCGGCGGTCCCGCGCCGAGCTCCTGCCCCCGCCGCGCGACGGCGTCCTGGCCCTGGGCGCGAACCTGGGCGACCGCGCGGCGACCCTGGACGCCGCCGTCGCCGAGCTGGCCGCCACGCCCGGCATCGAGGTCGTCGGAGTCTCGCCGGTCGTCGAGACCGATCCGGTCGGCGGTCCGGAGCAGCCCGCGTACCTCAACGCCGTGGTGGCGATCCGCGGCACGCTCACCCCGCACGCGCTGCTCGCCGCCTGCCTCGCCGTCGAGCAGCGGCACGGCCGCGAGCGGCGCGTCCGCTGGGCCGCGCGCACCCTCGACGTCGACGTCGTCACCTACGGCGGCCTCGTCCTGAGCACCCCCGACCTCGTCCTGCCGCATCCCCGGGCGGCGACGCGTGCCTTCGTGCTCGCGCCCTGGGCCGCGCTGGACCCGCAGGCCCGGCTGGCCGTGCCCGGCGGGACGGCGTCCGTGGTGGAGCTGCTCGCCGACGTGGCCGGCGGCGCGGTCGGCCCCGGCAAGGACCCGATCGAGGGTGTGCCGGGCGTGCGGCCCCGACCCGACGTGCGCCTGGAGGTGCCCGCGTGAAGCCCGCCCGCGTCCCCGCCGCCCTGCTCACCGCGCTGGTCACCGGCGGGGCCGCCTGGTTCCTGCTGGACCTCTGGACACGGCAGGGCGGCCGGCTGCTGCCGCTGCCCTGGTTCGCCGCCGCCGCGATCGTCGCCGTCGCGGCCGTGGTGGCGGTGCTGGGGTGGGAGGTCCGGCGGTCCGTCCGCGGGCAGCGCCGCGTCCCGCTCGACCCGCTGTTCTCCGCCCGGGTCGTCGTGCTCGCCAAGGCCGCCGTCTTCGGCGGCGCCGTGCTGGCCGGCTGGTACGCGGCGCAGGGCCTGGTGCTGCTGTCGACCGCCTCCGGCCTGCGCCGCGAGCGGCTCCTCGTCGCGGGTGCCACGGCGCTCGCGGCCGTCGTGCTCGCCGTGGCGGGATTCCTGGCGCAGCGCTGGTGCCGGCTCCCGGACGACGACGACACCGGGGGCGCAGCCGGCGACGACGACGACCTCGCGGCACCGCCGCCACGGCCGAGCCCCCATGACTGAGGGTGATTCCGTGGATCGGATCGCCGGTGCGGACGAGTGCCGTTACCGTTCGCTCGGTGCGCCGCCGGCTGCTCGGCACTCTGCCGGCCCCGGTGGAGAGGTGGTGAGGAATGCCTGAACGATTGGCGCAGGTGCTCCTCACCGCGCTGCGGCGCCAGGCCGACCCCGAGAGGCCGGTGGAGGTCGAGCTGACGGACCCGGAGACCGCGCTCGCCGCGGTCGACGCGGCGGTGCTCGCCACCATGTACGGGGAGTCCCCCGTCGGGATCGCCGTCCTCGACCCCACCGGCCGCTACCTGCGCATCAACGACCTCCTCGCGCGCCACAACGGGCCCACGCCCGAGGACCACGTCGGCCGCACCCTCGAGGAGGTCCTCGCCGAGAGCGCCCCGGCCGTGCGCGCCCAGTTCGAGCGCGTGCTCGTCTCCGGGGAGGCCGTCGCGGGCGAGGACGTCGTGGTCGCGGACGTGCACGGGGTCGCGCGCACCTGGCAGGTGACGTGGTTCCCGGCCCGCGACCGCGAGACCGGGCGGATCGTCGCCGCCGTCTGCGTCGCCTCGGAGGTCTCCGACGTGCGGCGCGCCGAGGAGCGCACGGGGGTGCTGGCGCGTTCGGGGGAGCTGCTCGCCGCGGGGCTGCGCACCGAGCAGGTGCTCGACGCCATCGTCGAGCTGCTCGTGCCGGCCGTCGCCGACTGGTGCGCCGTCCACCTCGTCGGGGCGGGGGACGCCATCGAGCTCGTCCGCGCCGTGCACCACGACTCCGAGATCGATCCCGCGCTGCGCCGGCTGCTCGGCGTCACCCCCGTGCGGCGCGACCAGGAGTACGGCGCCGGCCCCGCCATCGGCCAGGGACGGACGCAGCGGATGCGCGGCATCGACGACGGCGTGCTCGAACGGATCGCCGCCGGCGACGAGGCCGTGCTCGCCCTGCTGCGCCGCCTCGAGACCCGGGACGCGCTGTCGGTCCCGCTGCGCGCCCGCGGCCGCACCTTCGGCGCCGTCACCGTGGCCCGGTCCGGCGTCATGACGGACGCCGACGACGAGCTCGTCGAGAACGTCGTCCGCCGCGCCGCGCTCGCCCTCGACAACGCCCGGCTCTACGAGCAGCAGCGTGAGGTCGCCGTCACGCTGCAGCGCAGCCTGCTGCCGCGCCGGCTGCCGGAGGTTCCCCGCCTGCGGCTGGCGAGCCGCTACCTTCCCGGTGCCGACGGCACCGAGGTCGGCGGCGACTTCTACGACGCCGTCGCGCTGCCCGCGGACCGCGTCGGCCTCACCGTCGGCGACGTCATGGGCCGCGGCGTGCGTGCCGCCGCCGTCATGGGTCAGCTGCGGGCGAGCCTGCGCGGCTACGCGCTGGAGAACCACCCTCCGCAGGACGTGCTCGCCCGGGTCGACGCCCTCGTGCAGGCGCTCGAGGACGGCGAGCTCGTCACCGCCCTCTACGGCGTGCTCGAGCCCGGCACCGGCGCCCTGACGATCGCGTCCGCGGGGCACCCGGCGCCGGTCGTGGTCCGGCGCGACGGCGAGGTGACGGGCGTCGAGCTCGACCCCGGTCCGCCGCTCGGCGTCGCGAGCCGGTCCTTCGGGGTGGCCGACGTCCGGCTCGAGCCCGGCGACACGTTGCTGCTGTTCACGGACGGCCTGGTCGAGGACCGGTCGCTGCCGGTCTACGAGGGCATCGAGAAGCTGCGGGCCGGGCTGGCGGCCGACGCTCGGGCGCGCTCCGGCTGCCCGGACGCCGTCTGCGCCGCGGCGCTCGAGGTCATGGGGCGCGGCCCGAGCCACGACGACGACATCGCCCTGCTCGCCGTCACCCTGACCCTGCCGTAGCGAGCGCGCGCACGAGCTTGTCGGCGTCCACCGTGCCCAGGCCGGTGGCGAGGTCGTAGCCGCGGCGGGCGGGGAAGCCCGGCCGGTTCCCGACGGCGTTCGAGCCGCGGGTGACGTCGACGATCCCGGCGTCCGCACCCCGTGCGGCCAACCGGTACAGGGTGGGGTTGAGCAGGCCGAGCCGGCGCCCGGCGACCTGGTCGGCGATCGCGACGACGCCCGCGAACAGCGGTGTGGCCTCACTGGTGCCGCCGATGACGGACCAGCCGCCGGTGCCTGTGTAGCTGCTCCACACCAGCGCGCCGCCGTCCACCGCCGCGCTCATGCTGATGTCCGGCACGCCGCGTGCGGTGCCGACCACGTCGCGGACGCCGTCCTGCCAGTCGGGCCGGGGGAAGACCACGGACCGCCCGCCGCCGGAGGCGCCGTCGGCACCGCGCCCGCCCCACGCCGCGTCCGGGGCCTCGCGACGGCCCTCGGCGTCCAGCGTCAGGGCCGTCCCGCCGATCGCGGTGACGAGCGGGTCCGTCGCGGGCCACCCGACGCCGCGGGTCGTCAGGCGCCGCATCTTCAGGTCGCGGGCGAGCGGACCGTCGTCGCCCGACGCGGCGAGCACGGTCACGCCCTTGGCCTGCGCCGCCTCGAAGGCATCGCGCTGGCCGCGCAGCTCGTCCTTGCTCGCGAAGGTCTGCTCGGTGGCGCCCAGGCTCTGGGAGATCACGTCGGCGAGGTCGCGGTCGAGGACGTAGGTCTCCGCCTTGACGATCTCCGGGAAGCCGGTGAGGCCCTCGGTCTCGGCGACCGGGGTCTCGACGAGCAGGATGTCCGCGCCGGGTGCGACGGCGTGCGCCCACTCGACGTCGAGCGTCGTCTCGCCGGCCCAGCCGAGCTGCTCGGAGTTCGTGCGGTCGAAGGCGGGCGGCTTGCCGGCGGGCTGCACGATGGTGAGCTTCGGGTCCGGGTACCCGAAGGCGGCGTCGAAGGCGTGCAGGTCCTCGCGGATCGTCGGCGAGCCGAACGAGTCGACGATGGCGATCGTCCGGCCCGCCCCGGTCCAACCCTGCTTCCACAGCGGCTCGAGGTCGTAGGCGCGGGCCAACTGGGCGGGGGAGTAGCAGCGGATCGACCCGCGGTCGAGGCACTCCTGCGTGGTCGGGGGCGCCGGGACGCCCGCCGGCAGCGAGGGCGCCGCGGCCTCGAAGGGGCGGGCGGGCGTGCCGCCGGAGGGTGCCGCCGACGGGCTCGCGCTCACGGCGCTCGCTCCGCCCGTGCTGCTCGACGGCGCGGCGGGGGTGCGCGCGGCGGTGCACCCTGCGAGCGCGGCGAGCGCGACGGCGAGGACCGTCAGACGCCGAGCTGCTGCCACCGTTCCGCCTCCCCGCCTGGCCGTCGTTCGTCCATGCTCCCCGCTCCCCTGCGCGTCTGCAGTACCCGGCGGCGTTCTGACGAACGAGCGAGGCCGCCGAGGAGTCTCAGCCCC
>DASQJO010000194.1:0-2265 GCA_035630955.1 Kineosporiaceae bacterium | reverse complement strand
CCACTCCGCTTCCGCGGGCCAGCGACGTCCGGCAACGGCGGGTGGACGTCGGGAGCGCTCGCGGCGGCACTCCTCGACGCGGACGATCGTCGAGCGGTACGGGTCCGGCTGTCAGCGCCGCCGCCGCTGGAGACGGCGATGGCCCTGGAGCGCAGTGAGGACTCCGTCACGGCGTCCGCGCAGGGCCGGCTCGTCGCCACCGCCACCCTGCTCGACGACGCGCCGGGCGGCCTGGCCCCGGTCCCGCCGGTGTCGGTCGAGGCCGCCGAACGGGCCTCCGAGCGGTATCCCGGGCTCACCGGCCACCCGTTCCCCGAGTGCTTCGTCTGCGGGACGGCGCGCAGCGACGGCCTGGGACTGCGACCGGGCCCGGTGCACGACGGTGGCGACGACCGCGTCGCCGCGGTGTGGCGGCCGGACGAGACCCTGACCGGCGACGACGGCCGCGTCACCGCGCCCGTCGTCTGGGCCGCCCTCGACTGCCCGGGCGGCTGGTCCGTCGACATCGTCGGGCGCCCGATGGTGCTCGGCACGATGACCGCCCGCGTCCTCGAGCGGCCGTCCGCCGGGGAACCTCTCGTCGTCGCCGGTCGTGCTCTCGACGTGTCCGAGCGCAAGGCGGTCACCGCCACCACGCTGTACCGGCCCGACGGCGCGGTCCTCGCTCTCGCGACCCACGTCTGGGTCGCGGTGGATCCCGCCACCTTCGGCGCGCGGTGAGCCGGGCACGGCAGCTGAGGCGTCCGCTCGCCCTGGTCGCGGGCGTGCTGGTGCTCGCCGCGTGCTCCTCCGAGCCCGCGCCCGAGGGACCTCCCGGCTCCGGGCCCGCACCGGCCGCGGCCTCCCCGACCGGCCTGGCGTCGTCGCGGCTCGCCGTCCCCGCCGGGCTGGACGCCGAGCCCTTCGACGTCCCCCGCACCGTGCGCGCGCCCGCCGGCTGGCAGGTCGCGCTCTGGGCCCGGGTTCCGGACGCCCGGCTCGCCGCGTGGACGCCCGACGGCGCCCTGCTCATCTCGCGGCCGAAGGACGGGGACGTCGTCGAGCTCCGGCCCCCGGCCGGCGGAGGCGCGCCCGTCCAGCGGACCCTCGTCGACGGGCTCGAGCAGCCGCACGGCCTCGCCTTCGACGGGACGACGCTCTACGTGGCCGAGAGCGATCGCCTCGCGGCCTACACCTACAGCTCGGGGCAGGTGTCAGGCCGGCGGGTCGTCGCGGACGGCCTGCCCGACGCCAAGAGCCCCGAGCTGGGCGGGCGCTACGCGCACGCGCTCAAGAGCGTCGCGGTCGGCCGCGACGGCTGGCTGTACGTCTCCGTCGGCAGCACCGGGAACATCTCGGCGGAGGACCGGGACGCGGATCCGCAGCGCGCCACGATCCTGCGCGTCCGGGCGAGCGGCGGGCGGCCGGAGGTGTACGCGCGCGGCGTCCGCAACGGCACCGGCCTCGCCGTCGACCCGACCGGCGCCGTCTGGACCGCCGTCAACAACCGCGACAACATCGCCTACCCCTACGCCAAGGACTACGACGGCGACGGCTCGGCGGACCGCGACCGGGTGCTCCAGCGGTACGTCAACGACCACCCGCTGGAGCTGCTGGCGCGCCTCACCCCGGGCCGCGACCTCGGCTGGCCGTACTGCAACCCCGACCCGGACGCCGACCCCGGCTCGCCCACGACGACGTTCACGTACTCGGGCCGTCCCTACGTCCGGGACGTGCAGACCAACGCGGACGGCTCGAAGCTCGACTGTGCCTCGCTCCCGCCGGTCGAGCAGGGCCTCGGCGCGCACTCGGCGCCGCTCGGGCTGACCTTCGTCGACGAGTCCGCGTGGCCGGCGGCGTATCGGCAGGGCGCGCTGGTCGGCGTGCACGGGTCGTGGAACCGCGAGCCGCCGCGCGCGCCGGAGGTGTCGTTCTTCCCGTGGCGGGACGGGACGCTCGGCGGCCAGCAGACCTTCCTCGCCGGGTTCCAGGACGCCGACGGCAGCCGGTGGGGCCGCCCGGTCATGGCGCTGCCGGGTCCGGACGGCGCGGTCTACGTCACCGACGACGCCGCCGGCGCCGTCTACCGGATGACCCCACCCGCCTCCTGACCCCTCGGGGTCAGCTCGTCGTCGCCACCGTCGTCGCGACGATCGCGGCCGTGCTCGCGACCACCGCGTCGTGCGCGGCCTTGACGGCACGACGCACGGACTCCGCGGCCCACGCCCCCTCGCCGATCTCCGCCGCCCGTCGCGCGACCGCCTTGCGGGTCGTCCGGTCCCGGAC
>DASQJO010000193.1:0-1540 GCA_035630955.1 Kineosporiaceae bacterium | reverse complement strand
TCGCCGAGCTGCTGGGGCGGGGTGAGGGTGCCTCGCTGCGGGACCTGCTCGACCCCAGCGCGCTCGCCCGCACGGAGGCCGAGCTGCAGCGGACGGCGCCGGAGCGGCGGCTGCGCGGCGCCGAGGGCGTCGCGGACCTGCTGCGGCTCCTCGGTCCGCTGAGCACGTCGGAGGTCGCCGCGCGTGTCCGGGTCGGTGCGGACGACGAGGACCCGGCGCCGTCCGACGTCGCGGCCGGGTGGCTGGTGGGCCTGGAGACGGCGCGCCGGGTCATCCCGGTGCGCATCGCGGGCGAGGAGCGCTGGGCCGCGGTGGAGGACGCCGGCCGGCTGCAGGACGCGCTCGGAACGCCCCTGCCGGTCGGCGTCGCCGAGGCCTTCACCGAGCCGGTCGCGGACCCGCTGGGCGACCTCCTCGGCCGTTACGCCCGCACGCACGGGCCGTTCACCGCCGCCGCGGCCGCCGCGCGGTTCGGGCTCGGCGCCGCCGTCGTCACCGAGGCCCTGCGCCGCCTCGCGGCGTCCGGCCGGCTGGTCGAGGGCGAGCTGCGTCCGCTCGAGGCGGGCGGCGGGCAGGGGACGGACTGGTGCGACGCGGAGGTGCTGCGGACGATCCGCCGCCGCTCCCTCGCGGCCCTGCGTGCGGAGGTGGAACCCGTACCCACCCGCGACCTGGCGCGCTTCCTGCCGGCCTGGCAGGGCGTCGGGGCCTCCGTGCGCGGCGTCGACGGGCTGATGCGGGCTGTCGAGCAGCTCGCGGGTGCCGTCGTGCCCGCCAGCGCGCTCGAGACGCTGATCCTCCCCGCGCGGGTCCCGGGGTACACGCCGGCGCTGCTCGACGAGCTGACGGCGACGGGTGAGGTCGTCTGGTCGGGGCACGGCGCGCTGCCGGGCGACGACGGGTGGGTGGCGCTGCAGCCGGCGGACCTCGCGCCGCTGACGCTGCCCGAGCCCGACGCCGAGTTCGCACCGGGTGAGCTCCACGGCGCGGTGCTCGACGTCCTCGCCGGGGGCGGCGCCTACTTCTTCCGCCCGCTGTCGGACGCCGTCGGGACGCGGCTCGGCGCACAGGACGACGGCGACCTCGCCGCCGCGCTCTGGGACCTCACCTGGGCGGGGCTGCTCACCAACGACACCCTCGCCCCGCTTCGCTCCAGGCTCGGCGGCGGTCGCACCGCCCACCGCGCGCGCCCGTCGACCCCGCGCGCCCGGTACGCGGGCCGCTCGTCCCTGCGCAGCAGCCTGCGGGGCGCCGGACGCCCCGCCATGCCGACCCGCAGCGGCCCGCCGACCGCCGCGGGGCGCTGGTCGCTGCTGCCGCAGCGCGAGACGGACGCGACGGTCCGCGCCGCCGCCGTCGCCGAGCTCCTGCTGGAGCGCCACGGCGTCGTCACCCGCGGGGCCGCCGTCGCCGAGCGGGTGCCGGGCGGGTTCGCGGCCGCGTACCGGGTGCTCTCCGCGTTCGAGGACGCGGGGCGTGTCCGCCGCGGCTACTTCGTCGAGGGGCTGGGCGCGTCGCAGTTCGCCACACCGGGGGCCGT
>DASQJO010000192.1:0-4888 GCA_035630955.1 Kineosporiaceae bacterium | reverse complement strand
GGCAGGAGCATCGACATCGTCGCGCGCTCGCGCTGGTCGCGCTCGAGGTCGGCGTAGAACGACTCCTCGAGCAGGTCGCCCATGACGCCGCGCAGCTGGGCGACGTTCTTCACGCAGTGGGCGCGCTGCCACTGCGCGCTGCCCCACTGCTCGCCGGTCACGTCGTGCCAGCCCGGCAGTCGCCGCCAGTCCGGCTCCACGAGCTCCACACGGCGGTACCGGTACGGCTGGCGATCTGCGCGGGCGTCGGTCGGGCGCGTCAGCATCTCGGTCACGGTCGTCAATGTACGGGAAATCCTTTCGTCTGCCGAGACTGCAGCGGGAGGATTTGTGGCTCTACCCTCGTGACCATGACGTTCGCGCCCGCCCTCCGCACCTCGTCCCCCGTCGGCCTGCACCGCGTGCTCGAGCCGCAGGGCGTCCTCCCGCAGGCGGCCTGGCGGTTGGACGCCGACCCGCGGCTGGCGGACGACGAGGTCAGGGTCCGGGTCGAGCGCCTCAACCTCGACGCCGCCAGCTTCCGGCAGCTGTCGGAGAAGCACGGCGGCGACGGGGACGCCGTCCGCGCCGAGGTCCTGGAGATCGTCCGGACCCGGGGCAAGATGCACAACCCGGTCACGGGCTCGGGCGGCATGCTCGTCGGCACCGTCGACGAGGCCGGCCCGGCCAGCCCGCTCGGGCTCGCGCCGGGCGACCGGGTCGCCACCCTGGTGTCGCTGACCCTCACCCCGCTCGCGATCTCCGACGGGCTGGCCCGCTGGGACGGCCGCAGCGAGCAGGTCCCGTGCGAGGGCCACGCCGTCCTCTTCGGGCGGTCCGTCGCGGCGAAGCTGCCCGCGGACCTCCCTGCCGAGCTCGCCCTCGCCGTGATGGACGTCTGCGGCGCGCCCGCCCTCACCGCGCGGGTCGTGGCCCGCTACGTCGGCGAGGGCCGCCCGCCCGTGGTGGCCGTGATCGGCGGCGCGGGCAAGAGCGGGAGTCTGGCTCTGGCGGCGGCACGCCGCGCCGGTGCCGCCCGCACCATCGGCGTCGTCCCCGTGAAGGCCGAGCGCACGGCCCTGGAGGCCGCGGACGTCGCGGACGCCGTCACGCTCGCCGACGCCCGGGACCCGGTGGCGCTGGCGGACGCCGTCATCGCGGCCGGCGGCCCGGCCGACGTCACCGTCGTCTGCGTCGACGTGCCCGGCTGCGAGCACGGCGCCGTGCTCGCCACCGCCCAGCTCGGCACCGTGATCTTCTTCTCGATGGCGACGTCGTTCCCGGCCGCCGCGCTCGGGGCGGAGGGCCTCGCCGCCGACGTCACGCTGCTCATCGGGAACGGCTACGCCACCGGACACGCTGCCTACGCCCTCGACGTCCTGCGCGGGGCACCCGGCGTCCGCCGGCTCTTCGAGACCCGGCTGGGACTCGGCGGACAATGAGGTCATGAGGACGCTCTACCGCGGCGGCGCCGTTTACAGCACCACCGACCCGTTCGCGACCGCGCTGCTCGTCGACGGGGACACCGTCGCGTGGCTCGGGTCGGAGGAGGCCGCCGACGCCCGCGTCGGGGAGGTTGACGACGTCGTCGACCTCGCCGGCGCGCTCGTGGCGCCGGCCTTCGTCGATGCGCACGTCCACGTGACGGAGACCGGTCTCGCGCTGGGCGGCGTCAACTTGCGCGGCGTCCGGTCGGTCGGCGAGATCCTCGCCGCGGTCGAGGCCGCCGCCCGCTCCGGGCGAGGGCGACCGATCCTCGGTCACGGCTGGGACGAGCGGAACCTCGCGGAGGGGCGGCCGCCCACGGGCGCAGAGCTGGACCGGGCCTCCGCCGGGGGCGTGGTCTACCTCGCCCGGGTCGACTCGCACTCGGCGATCGTCTCCACCGCCCTGGCCGCCGCAGCGGACGCCCGGGCGCACGCCGGGTGGAGCGACGACGGCCGGGTCGAGCGCGACGCGCACCACGCCGTCCGCACCGCGACCCGATCCGGGCTGTCCGCCGCCGCGCGTGCGGAGGCGCAGCGCACCGCCCTGCGCGCGGCCGCCGCGGCAGGGATCGGGTGCGTGCATGAGATGTCGGCGCCGCACATCGCCCCCGAGGTCGACCTCGCCGCGCTGGTCGGCCTCGCGGGCCCGGACGGCGAGGAGCCGCTGCCGGACGTCGTGCCGTACCGCGGGCAGCTCGTCGGGGACGAGGCCGAGGCGAAGGAGCTGCTCACCCGGCTCGGGGTCCAGGTCGCGGGCCTGGCCGGGGACCTCAACGCCGACGGCGCGGTCGGCTCCCGCACGGCGGCCTTCCGGGAGCCGTACGCCGACGCGGACACGCACGGGCACGTCTACCTGACGGTCGAGCAGATCCGGGACCACGTCGTGGCCTGCACGGCGGTGGGGCTGCAGGCCGGGTTCCACGTGATCGGCGACGCCGCGCTGGACGCCGTGATCGAGGGATTCCGGCGCGCGGCGGAGCGCGCCGGTCTCGCCGCCGTCCGCGCCGCCGGCCACCGGCTGGAGCACGTCGAGACCCCGGACTCCGCCGCCGTCGCCCGCCTCGCCGACCTCGGGCTGGTCGCCAGCGTGCAGCCGGCGTTCGACGCCGCCTGGGGCGGCCTCGACGGGATGTACGCCGCCCGGCTCGGTGCCGATCGTGCCGCCCGGATGAACCCGTTCGCCGCGCTCGCGGCGGCCGGCGTCCCGCTCGCGTTCGGCTCCGACAGCCCGGTGACGCCGTTCGCCCCGTGGGAGGGCGTGCGGGCGGCCGTCTTCCACACCGACCCCGAGCAGCGGATCAGTGCGAAGGCGGCGTTCGCGGCACACACGCGCGGGGCGTGGCGCGCAGCCCGGCGTCCTGGCCAGGGTGCGCTCGCGCCGGGCGCTCCCGCCACGCTCGCGGTCTGGGACGCCGCCGAGCTCGTCGTCCAGGCCCCGGACGACCGGATCCAGGCCTGGAGCACGGACCCGCGCTCCGGGACGCCGGGGCTGCCGGACCTCGCTCCCGGGACGCCCGCGCCCCCCTGCCTGAGGACGGTCGTGCGCGGGCGCGTGGTGCACGACGCCCTCGCCGGATGAAGCGGAGCGAATCGCTTCAGATGTGATGCAACATGCACGTGTACGGATCATGAGGACGGGTACGTCGAGGACTGTCCAAGAACACGTTCTTCGATCCAGGGAGCACCGTCTCATGGCTCAGGTCCAGGAATCGGTCGACGTCAACGTCCCCGTCCGCGACGCCTACAACCAGTGGACGCAGTTCGAGTCGTTCCCCAACTTCATGGACGGCGTCATCTCGATCACCCAGCTCGACGACACCCACAACCACTGGGTGACGAAGGTCGGCGGCGTGACCCGTGAGTTCGACACCGAGATCACCGAGCAGAACCCCGACGAGCGCGTGGCGTGGAAGACCGTCGGCGGCGACACCAAGCAGGCCGGCGTGGTCACCTTCCACCGGCTGAGCGAGGACCAGACCCGCGTGATGATCCAGATCGACTGGGAGCCCTCCGACCTCGTCGAGAAGGCCGGAGCCGTTGCCGGCGTCGACGACCACCGGGTCAAGGCCGACGCCAAGCGCTTCAAGGAGTTCATCGAGAGCCGCGGCGGCAACGAGACAGGCGCCTGGCGCGGTTCCGTGGACGCCGACGTCACCGGCTCGCGCAACACCTGACCCTTTCCCTCGTGGCGATCATGCAGTCCGGTCCGATCATGCACGACGGGCGGGGTTGCTGATCCCGACGGGAGCAGGACCGACGAGGCCCCGGCCGTACGGCAGCCGGGGCCTCGAGGCGTCCATGATCGGACCGGTTTGCATGATCACCGGGGGATGGAGGGGCGGCGAGGGGGGTCAAAGGCTGTTCGCGTCGACCTCGTCGGAGGCGGGGGGCTCGTTGTAGGCGTCCGCGCGCTGCTGCGGAGACAGGGCGGCGATCCGGTCCATGACCTCGTCGGTGATCTCGCGCCGGGCCCGGCCCGCCGGCAGGCCCTGGTACGCGGCCGGGTCGATCGGCGCCCCGAACGTGACGGTGACGGGCCGGACCCGCAGCCCGTTGGACCCCACCGGCTGCACCTGATCGGTGCCGGTCAGGGCGACCGGGACGACGGGCGCCCCCGAGGTCAGCGCCAGCCAGCCGACGCCCGTCCGGCCGCGGTAGAGCCGTCCGTCGCGCGACCGCGTCCCCTCGGGGTAGATGCCGAACGCCGTCCCCTCCTGGAGCACCTCGAGGGCGAGCTCGAGCGACCGCATCGAGTCCCGGTTGCCCGTGCGCCGCACCGGGACGGCGTCGATGAGGTGGAAGAACAGGGCGATGCCGCGCCCGCGCAGCCCGCGTCCCTCGAAGTACTCCGCCTTGGCGAGGAAGCGCACGCGCCGCGGCACCGCGAGCGGGATCACCACGCTGTCGATGAAGCTCATGTGGTTGCTCGCGATGATCACGGGACCGGACGCCGGGATGTGCTCGACGCCGCTGATGCGCGGCCGCCACACCATGCGGAAGATCAGGCCGGTGATCCACCGGGCGAGCGTGTACCCCACCAGCGCTCCCTTCGGCGGCGCCCCCGCCTCTGCGCGAGGCAGACTAGCCGTCCCGGCAGCGTCCGCCGGGTCCGGATGACCCTCAGGCGGGCTCGACGGCCTCGTCCGGTTCGTGAGATCGTGACGACCGAGGGAGTGGCGGCCGAAGAAAGTTCGACGGTCGGCCATAAGCACCGCAAGTCTTCCGGGAGCGCGTCGATGAGTGCACAGATCCGAGCGGACGGGACGCGACCGCCGGTCCTCCAGCTGGACCCGGCTCTGGTCGACGGTGCGCGGGCCCTGGCGGCGCGCGCCGCCGAGCCCGTCGTCACCCTGGCGCGCACCCACACCACGGTCTCGGTCGAGCGCGCGACACTGCGCCTCGCGGGGCTGGCCGGGGCGGAC
>DASQJO010000191.1:0-12509 GCA_035630955.1 Kineosporiaceae bacterium | reverse complement strand
CTCGACGGGCACCCGCACGAAGGCGCCCGGTGTCATCGCGTAGAACCGGTTCGGCAGCAGCAGCACGGCGAGGACGACGAGTGCGGCGACGAGGTCGACCGCCCGGCGCGGCACGGCGTGGCGCCGCAGGCCCGCCGCGATCTTCTTCACGCCGGGTTTCACGCGGTCGGGGTCTCGATCGTTCAGGATCGTTCAGCTCGCCGTCGCCGCCGCGGCCTCGGCCCAGGCCGCGCGGAGCCGCGGCAGCTCGGCGGCGTAGAGGTCGTCCTCGGGCAGCCAGGGCTCGCCGCGGGCGGGATCGGGCCGCAGCCAGCCCTGCGTCTCGGCGACGTTCCGGGCAGCGGCCCGGACCGCCTCGATGCGGGGGTCGGGGTCGTCGCTGCGGGTGAGGACCGACCAGGTGAAGTACGCCTGGCCGCCCTCGATCGGCCGTTCCACGACGTCCGGCCCGAAGGTGGGGAACGACGTGAGCTTCATCAGCGCCAGACCCTCGCGGCGCGCCCGGCCGAACAGCACGTCCGCCACGGGGATGTCGCCGTCCCCGGCGTCCACCACGACGGCCCCCGCGAGGTGCCCGACGACGCGGTCGATGAACGTCTCCCAGGACTCCTGGCCCTCGGGGCGCCGGGGGCGGTTGAAGATCACCTTGTGCGCGGGGACGGCGGGGAGCGCGGCGAGCGGCGAGTCGGCGGGCACGGCCGCCGACAGCGGGTCGAGCCGCACGAGCTGGGCCTGGATCCCCTCGGGCAGCGCGGTGACGCGCCCGACGCCGACGTCGATCTCCTCGCGCAGCAGCGCCTGCAGCTGCTCGTCGCTGTTGAGGTTGTCCACCTGGATCGCGTCCACCACGTCGGGCCGCACCGCGCACAGCTCGGCGACGATCGTGCGCAGCGTGTCGAAGACGCCGAGCGTCCCGATGCGGACCGGTGGGACCGTGGCGCGGGCGCGGTCGACGGCCAGGGCCAGCCGCTCGTGCGCGGCCACGGTCTCGCGGACGACGGGCAGCAGCGCCAGCCCGGCCGGCGTGAGGCGGACCTGGCGCGTGGACCGGCTGAAGAGTTCGAGGCCGAGCGCGCCCTCGAGCCGTCGGATCGCGGCGGAGAGCGCCGGCTGGGTCAGGCCGAGCCGCACCGAGGCGCGGCTGAAGTGCAGGTCCTCGGAGACGGCGACGAAGTAGCGCAGCAGTCGTGGGTCGACATCCACCTGCCGAGTATGGATCGAAGCCGCCGGTGGCGGGGCCCGGCCCGCCGGGAGGACCGGACACGCGGCGGCGATCCGTTACCGTGCGCCATGCGCGGACTGCTCGTCGCCGGCACGACGTCGGACGCCGGTAAGAGCGTCGTCACCGCCGGCGTCTGCCGCTGGCTCGCCCGGCAGGGGCTGCGGGTCGCGCCGTTCAAGGCGCAGAACATGTCGCTGAACTCGGCCGTGGTCGCCGACCGCGACGGCGGGTGGGCCGAGATCGGACGCGCGCAGGCGATGCAGGCCGCCGCCGCGGGCGTGCCCGCCGAGGCCGCCATGAATCCCGTGCTGCTCAAGCCGGGCGGAGCGGGGACCAGCCAGGTCGTGCTCCGCGGCCGTCCCGTCGCGGAGGCCGGCGCGCTCGACTACCGCGACCTCAAGCCGCGGCTGCTCGAGGCCGTGCTGGCGAGTCTGGCCGACCTCGCCGAGCGGCACGACGTCGTCGTCTGCGAGGGCGCCGGCAGCCCGGCGGAGATCAACCTCCGGGACGGGGACATCGTCAACATGGGGCTCGCCCGCGCGGCGGCCCTGCCGGTGGTCGTCGTCGGGGACATCGACCGGGGCGGCGTGTTCGCGGCCATGTACGGCACGCTCGCCCTGCTCGAGGCCGCCGACCAGGCGCACCTGGCGGGGTGGGTGGTCAACAAGTTCCGCGGCGACGAGCGGCTGCTGCGGCCCGGGCTCGATCTGCTGACCTCGCTGACGGGTCGCCCGGTGCTCGGCGTCCTGCCGTGGGTGCCCGGGCTGTGGCTGGACGCCGAGGACTCCCTCGACCTGGCGGGGCTCGCCCTCGACGGCGTCCGGCCGGGCGTCGTGGTCGAGGACGGTCGTGAGCCTCTCACCGTCGCCGTCGCGGCCCTGCCGCGGCTGTCCAACGTGACCGACCTCGACGCGCTCGCCGCGGAGCCCGGCGTCGACGTCCGGCTCGTCACCCGGCCGCGCGACCTCGAGGCCGCCGACCTCGCCGTCGTGCCCGGCACCCGCGCGACCGTCGCGGACCTCGCGTGGTTGCGCGCCCGCGGGCTCGACGCGGCGCTGCACCGGCGCGCCGCCGTCGGGCGGCCGGTGCTCGGGATCTGCGGCGGGTACCAGATGTTCGCCACAGAGATCGTCGACGACGTCGAGAGCCGCGCGGGCGCCGTCCCGGGGCTGGGGCTGCTGCCGGCCCGCGCGCGGTTCGCGCCGGAGAAGATCCTCGGCCGGCCACGCGGCGAGGCGCTGGGGGAGCCGGTGGAGGGCTACGAGATCCACCACGGGATCGTCGAGGTCGCCGGCGGCGAGCCGTTCCTCGACGGGTGCGCGTCGGGGGTCGTGCGCGGGACGTCGTGGCACGGGATCTTCGAGAACGACCGGTTCCGCAGGGCGTTCCTCGCCGTCGTCGCCGCGGAGGCCGGTAGTGCCTACGTCCCGTCCGGTGTCGTTCGGTTCGCCGACGTCCGGCAGGCCCGGCTCGACGCGCTGGGCGACCTCGTCGCCGACCACCTCGACACCTCGGCCCTGATGCGGCTGGTCGACGGCGGTCCGCCGCCGGGCCTGCCGGTGGTCCCGCCCGGCGCGCCCTCGTGACCCGCGGTCAGGACCGCAGGGCGGCGCGCAACGCGTCGAGCGGGGGCTCCTGCCCGGTCATCAGCCGGACCTGCTCGACGGCCTGGTGCAGCAGCATCGCCGTTCCGCTCACGACGGTGCAGCCGGCCGCGGCGGCGGAACGCGCCAGTGGCGTGGGCCAGCCCGCGTAGACGGCGTCCAGGACGACGGGCCGGCCGATCCAGGGCAGCCGGGCCAGCGGATCGGCGGCGCCCGCCGGCAGCGTGGAGACGACGACGTCCGCGGCCGGCAGGGGCCCGTCGAGCAGGCCGCCGCGCACCACGGGCCGCACGCCGAGGCGCTCGGCCGCCGCCCGGAGCTCCCCGGCGCGGGCCGGCTCGCGGACGAGCACGGTGGGCCGCTCGACGCCGAGGTCGCGCAGCGCGGCGAGGGCGGCGTGAGCGGTGCCGCCGGCGCCGAGGACGACGGCGGACCCGGCCCGCTCGACCCCTGCCTCCCGCAGCGCGCCGGCGAGACCGGCGACGTCGGTGTTGTCGGCCCGGCGCCGGCCGTCGAGCAGCAGCGTGTTCGCGGCGCCGACCGCGGCCGCGAGCGGGGTCACCTCGTCGGCGACCTCGAGCGCGATGCGCTTGAGCGGCATCGTCAGGGAGAGGCCCACCCACTCCGGGCCGAGCCCGTCGACCAGGCCGGCGAGCTGCTCCTCGCGGCACTCGATCCGCTCGTAGGTCCACCCGGTGAGCCCGAGCGCCGCGTACGCGGCGGCGTGCAGCGCGGGGGAGAGGGAGTGCGCGACCGGCGAACCCAGCACCGCCGCCCGTCGCCCGTCCGCCACGCAGGTGATGGTAGGGCGGTGTAGGAAGGGCGCCGTGACCCACGACCACGAGATCGAGTGCTGGCTGACCGACATGGACGGCGTCCTCGTCCACGAGGGGCTGGCCCTGCCGGGCGCCGCCGAGTTCCTCGCCCGGCTCCGGGAGCGGGGCCGCAGGTTCCTCGTCCTGACCAACAACTCGATCTTCACTGCCCGGGACCTGCGGGCGCGACTGGCGGCGTCCGGCCTCGACGTCCCGGAGGAGGCGATCTGGACGTCGGCGCTGGCCACGGCGCAGTTCCTCGACGACCAGCTTCCCGGCGGGTCCGCGTACCCGATCGGCGAGGCCGGGCTCACCACGGCTCTGCACGAGATCGGGTACGTGCTCACCGACACGAACCCCGACTACGTGGTGCTGGGCGAGACCCGCACGTACTCGTTTGAGGCGATCACCAAGGCCATCCGCCTGGTGGACGCCGGTGCACGGTTCATCGCCACCAACCCCGACCCGACAGGCCCTTCGGCGGAGGGGCCGCTGCCCGCGTGCGGTGCCGTCGCCGCGCTCATCACCAAGGCCACCGGCGCCGAGCCGTACGTCATCGGCAAGCCGAACCCCATGATGTTCCGGTCCGCGATGAACCGGATCGACGCGCACTCCGAGAGCACCGCGATGATCGGCGACCGGATGGACACCGACGTCGTCGCGGGCATGGAGGCCGGCCTGCGCACCTACCTCGTCCTGACCGGCTCGACGCGGGCCGACGACGTCGAGCGCTACCCGTTCCGCCCGTCGTCCGTGATGACGTCGGTGGCCGACCTCGTCGCTCTGGTGTGACCTGGTCGATCACGCAGCGCACCACTTCGCTTGCGAGCCGTGATGACCCGACTAGCGTTGCGCGCAGGGGAGCAGGGTCGAAGGGTCAGGTGGTGGGGTGCGCACCGTCCTTCTCGTCGTGTGCGGTCTGCTGGTCGTCAAGTTCTTCGTCGTCGCGTTCTGGATGCAGGACCAGATGTACCAGCGGGCGGCGCGGCTCAACCTCGTCGCGGCGCTCATGTGCCTGGCCGCGGCCGGCGCGGGCCTCGCCGGTCTCGAGGTGGCCGGCCTCGTCGCGGCGGTCCTCGCCGTCGTGCTCGGCATCTCCAGTTTCCGCCTCGTGCGGGTCGGCCGCGGCTGACAGCCCGGTTCGAGGCTCATCACCACTTGGTGACGTTTGCGCCGAGTGCGAGGATGACGGTGGCCGATGGTCAGGACGGGGTGCCGATTGGACATCAGGATCGGGGAGGGCGCCGGGCACCTCGTCGTGCAGGCGACGGGCGACCTGAGCCTGCGCACGGTGTCCGAGCTGCGGGACGCCCTGCTCAAGGCCGCCGCCGAGCAGCCCCGGGGCCTCGTCTGCGACCTGCGCGAGGTGCGCGCCACCCGGGAGGCCCTCACGATCCTGCACGTCGTCGCCGACCAGGTCGCGGACTGGCCGGCCTCGCCGCTGGCGCTCGTCGCGGGTGGCCGCACCCTGCGCTACCAGCTGGACCGGCTCGGCCTGCGGCGCCGGCTGCCCGTCGTCGCCGACCTCGACGCCGCGGCGGCCGCGCTGCGGCAGTCCCCGCGGTTCCTCCACTTCGCGACGCGGCTCGCACCCACGCCCGACGCGCCGGCCGCCGCTCGTGCCTTCACCACCGCACAGCTGATCCGCTGGCGGGCCGACGACGCCGTCGAGTCGGCGCAGTGGGTGATCAGTGAGCTGGTCACCAACGCCGTCGTCCACGCCGGCACCGAACTGACCGTGCGTGTCTCGCTGAGCGGACGCCGGGTCGGCGTCGCCGTCGGCGACCGGGGGACGGGTCGCGTCCCGCCCGGGACCACGACCTCGGACGGGGGCTGGGGACTGAAGGTGGTGGAGCACCTCACGCGGAGCTGGGGCGTGCTGCCGCGCATGGGTGACGGGGTGGTCGTCTGGGGCGTCCTCGACGTCGACGTCCCTGTCTCGCGCGTCGTACCCGTGCAGTCGGCCGCCGAGGCGTGACCCCACGGGGTCGTCGCGCGGCCATCTCCACCGTTTGTGCGCGCTCCCCGGCGGGTACGGGTACTCGACCAGGACGAGAGCCCCGGGGGAGAGCGTGGAGATCACCGTCGAGCACTACGGCGAGCGTCCGGTGGTGGACGTCGCCGGACGGCTCGACGCCGCGGCCGCGGGCCCGCTGCGGACCGCGCTGCTCGAGGCCGCCGCCGAGCAGCCCGAGGCCGTGCTCTGCGACCTGACCGGGGCCAGCGCCGACCCCCTCGCGCTCCCGGTGTTCCTGACCGTCGCCGACGAGCTCCAGGCCTGGCCCTCCTGCTCGCTCGTCCTCGTCGTCCCCGACGGCGGGCTCCGGGGTGCCCTCGAGCGGCTCGGCGTGGGGCGCCGCGTGGTGATCGCCCGATCCCGGCGTGACGCGGCCCAGGCCCTGTCGCCGCGGCCGTCGGCGGTGCGGGCCGCCCTGGGACTGGCTCCTACCCGGACCGCGCCCGCTCAGGCCCGATCGTTCCTGCGGACGTGCCTGGCCAGGTGGAGCCGCGGGAACGGTACGGACGTGGACGGCGACGCCGCGGCGCTCGTCCTCGACGAGCTGGTCACGAACGCCGTGCTCCACAGCCGGACACCGGTCGAGGTCCTCGTGGGCCTCCGCGGGCACGCCCTGCGCATCGCCGTCGCAGACCGTTCCCCGGTCTCGCCGCGACATCGTGCCGCCGGCGACGAGGAGGAGAACGGCCGCGGCCTCGCACTCGTCGAGGCGCTCGCCGGCCGGTGGGGGGTGCTGCCCCGCCCGGCCGAGGGCAAGATCGTGTGGGCGGTGCTGCCCGGCAAGGGCCCTCTCCCCGAAGGGCCGCGATGAGGAGCGGACGGCTGCGCCTCGGGTGGGACGGACACCTGCTGCTGCCCTACGCCACGGCCGCCGAGCGTGTCCTCGGTCTCGCGGCGTGGACGCAGGACGGCCTGGAGCAGCGCGAGCGGCTGGTCTGCGCCGAGCTCCCGGCACCCACCCGCGTCGTGCCGCTGCTGGCACGCTGCGGCGTCGCGGCCCCCGAGGCGGTGGCGTCGGGCGCGCTCGAGGCGGTCCACGCCGACCAGGTCCCGGGCCTCGCCGAACCCGCCCGGCTCGGGGAACACCTGGAGCGCGCGCTCGACGCCGGCTACCGCGGCCTGCGCCTCTGCGTCGAGATCCCGCCGGCGGCTCCGGAGCTCTGCGCGGACGTCGCCGGCTCGGCCGAGCAGGTCGGCGGACCCGGACGGGTCAGCCTGCTCTGCCGGCACGACCGGGCCGCCCGCGACGGCCGCCTGCCGGCGCTGGTCGCGGCGCACCCTCACGGGCTGCGCACCGCGAACCTCACGACGCGGCCAGTCGGCGACGGCCTCGCGCTCGCGGGCGAGGTCGACATCTCCAACGTCGACCTCCTCGGCGCCGCGCTGGAGCACGTGACCCACAGTCCGAGACCGACGCTCTGGCTCGATCTCACCGACCTGCGCTTCATGGACGTCGCCGGCTGCCGCGAGCTGGCGTCGTCGACCCGCGGGTTCCGCAACAACGGCGGCACGGTGCTCCTCGTCGACCCGCTCCCGCCGGTCGCCCACGTCCTGCGCGTGCTCGGCGTCGACCAGCTGCGCGGGATGGAGATCCTGGGCCGCTGACCGGCGTCCGACGCGTGGGACGCCGGCTGCGGGCGGGGCGACCCATGCCCTCGCAGCCCGTGAGAAGCTGCGAGTCATGGCGGAGACGGCGCATGGCGGCCCCGGGGTCCCGCACGTCGAGACCGAGGGGACGACGCCTCCCCGGCCGGGGTCGCGGCCGTCGTCACGGTCGCAGCGCCGCGGCCGCCGTCCCGCCCGCGCGATCAGCCCCGCCCTCGTCGTCGCCGCCCTCGGCGTCGTCTTCGGCGACATCGGGACCAGCCCGCTCTACGCCCTCCAGACCGTCTTCACGATCGACAACAACGCGGTCAAGGCCACACCCGAGGACGTCTTCGGCGTCATCTCGCTGATGTTCTGGTCGATCACCCTGATCGTCTCCATCAAGTACGTGGGCATCGTCATGCGGGCGGACAACGAGGGTGAGGGCGGGGTCATGGCGCTCGTCGCGCTCGTCCGCCGCCTGCTCGGTGAGGCCCGTGGGAGCACCCGCGCCATCGTCGCGCTCGGCGTCCTGGGCGCGTCGCTCTTCTACGGCGACAGCCTCATCACCCCGGCGATCTCGGTGCTCTCCGCGGTGGAGGGTCTGCAGGTGGCCGCCCCCCCGCTGGCCGGGGTCGTCCTGCCCGTGGCTGCCGTCATCCTCACCGGGCTGTTCCTCGTCCAGCGGTGGGGGACCGGGCGGGTGGGGTCCTTCTTCGGGCCCGTCATGATCGTGTGGTTCAGCGTGCTCGCCCTCGCGGGGATCGGCGGCATCCTCCGGCACCCGCAGGTGATCGCCGGGCTGCTGCCGACCTACGCGCTGACGTTCGTCGTCAGTCACCCCTACATCGCGTTCGTCGCCATCGGCGCCGTCGTCCTCGTCATCACCGGCGCCGAGGCGCTGTACGCGGACATGGGCCACTTCGGCCGCCCGGCGATCGCGCGGGCCTGGTTCATCTTCGTCCTCCCCGCGCTGACGCTGAACTACCTCGGCCAGGCCGCGCTCATCCTCACGGTGCCGGGCGCCACGGAGAACCCCTTCTTCCTCCTGCTGCCCGGCTGGGCGCGGTTGCCGATGGTCGTCCTCGCGACGATGGCCACGGTCATCGCCTCGCAGGCCGTCATCTCGGGGGCGTTCTCGGTCAGCCGGCAGGCGATGCAGCTGGGGTTCCTGCCCGCGCAGACCGTGCGGCAGACCTCGAAGCACGAGGGCGGGCAGGTGTACCTGCCCGGGGTCAACGGCCTGCTGTTCGTCGGCGTGCTCCTGCTCGTCCTGGCCTTCGAGTCGTCGCAGCGGCTGGCCACCGCGTACGGGGTCGCCGTCACCGGGGCGCTGCTCATCGACACGGTGCTCATGCTCGTCGTCGCCAAGCACTTGTGGCACTGGCAGACCTGGAAGCTCGTCCTCGCCGGGGTCGTCTTCGGCGGCGTCGAGCTGGTCTACCTCACCGGCAACCTCGTGAAGGTCACGCACGGCGGCTGGCTGCCGCTGCTCGTCGCCGCCGGCGTCTTCACGGTGATGACGACGTGGCAGGCGGGGCGCAGGATCGTCACCGCCAACCGGGTCGACCGCGAGGGGCCGTTGCAGGAGTTCGTCAACGAGCTCCACGAGCATCCGATCACCCGCGTGCCGGGGACGGCGGTCTTCCCGCACCCCACGAAGGACACCGTCCCGCTCGCGCTGCGCGCCAACGTCGAGCGCAACCACGTGCGCCACGACCGGGTGGTCATCGTGTCCGCCAAGGCGACGACGGTGCCGTACGTGCACCACGACGAGCGGCTCCAGATCGACGACCTGGGCTTCGACGACGACGGCATCTATCACGTCATGGTCCGCTACGGCTTCTCCGAGCCCCCGGACATCCCTCAGGCGCTGGCGCAGGCCCGCGAGGAGGGGCTCCTCGCCACGGACATCGACCTGGACGGCGCCTCCTACTTCCTCTCGCGGGCCTCGATCCGCCCGACCCGGGCGCCGGGCATGAGCCGCTGGCGCAAGCAGCTGTTCGTCGCGCTCGCGCACAACGCGGCCAACCCCGCGGAGGTCTTCGGCCTGCCCGCTGACCGGACCGTCGTCATGGGCACGCACGTCGACGTGTGAGGGGCACCCAGTATCGATGTATCAGTGCATTGCTCTACCGCATCAGGCCGTGAGCGTCCGGCGCGTGAACATCTCGATGAGCGCGGAGACGACGGCGACGATCAGGGCGGCGCCGAGCGCCGACCAGAACCCGTCGATGTCGAGCTTCGAGCTGAGCGCCGCCGTCAGAGCGAGCATCGCCGTCGAGATGATCAGCGAGAACAGCCCCAGCGTCAGGACCACCAGCGGCAGCGTGAAGAGCCGCAGGATCGATCCCAGCACGGCGTTGACGACGCCGAACAGCACGCCGATCCACAGGTAGGTCAGGGCGCCGCCGTACACGTGGATGCCGCTGATGAGCAAGGTCGCGACCCAGATCGCGATCGCCTCCGCGACGAAGTGCACGAGGGCGCTGACGAGGAGTCCCGGTCGTCGCTCCGTTGTGGTCGAGCTCATGTGTGTCCTTCCCTGCGAGGTCGTCCCGCCGGAACGATCATCCCCCGTCCGGGCCGTCGCGGGAAGGTGTCAGGGCAGACCGACCGCGGCCGGCGCGGTCGTCCAGTCCGTGGCGATCGCCCGCTGCGCCGCGGCGAGGTCGACGCGGCCGTCGCAGACGGCGTCGTGCAGGCGGTCCTCCACGTCGTCCTTGCTGTTAGCGTTCGTGTCCGCCCCGGGGACGTCGTTCGGCTCGAGCCACAGGTTGCGGTCGTCGTTCGGGTCCCCGCCGAGGCCGAGCGGCACGAGGTGGTCGTACTCCGCCGTTCGGAACGGCCCGGTGTACCCGTAGGCCCGGGCGCTGTCGGCCTTCTCGCGATCCGTGATGCCGCGCGGCGGACGGACCCGCGGGCTGTAGCCCGAGCTGCAGATGGTCCGGCCGATCGTCGCCTGGGTCACCTCCGGGTTGAGGGCGCCGGGCGTGCAGGCGGGGTCCGGCAGCGGCTTGGCCTGCCGGTAGCGGTAGTGGCAGGAGCCGCGCGGGCGGGAGGGGTGCACCACGTAGTCCCGCTGGGGTCCCGGGCCGTACGCGAGCTCCCAGGTCGACGCGGCGCTCGGGCCGTCGCTCGGGCCGCCTGCCGAGGGAGCGGGACCCGACCGCAGCCGGGGCACGACGACGACCAGCAGCACGAGGACGACGAGCACGAGCAGGATCTGGACGGGGGCGGCTCCTCGCCGTCCTCTCCCGGGCGCCACCCGAGGACCCTACTTGGTGAGGTTCGGCGCCGGGGCGGTGGAGAGCCCCGGCGCCGCCGGCCCGGTCAGCCGGTGACCTCGCCCTGGACGACGTCGCGCTCGATCGACGTCGGGCCCGCGCTCGGGGTCTCCACCGCGATCCGCCGCGGGCGGGCCTTCTCGGCCACCGGGATCGTCACGGTCAGGACGCCGGCGTCGTAGGACGCCTGGATGCGGTCGACGTCCAGGCCGTCGCCGAGGTTGAGCTGCCGCAGGAAGGAGCCGGACGTCCGCTCCTGGGCCAGCCACTGCACGCCGTCGTCGGTCCGCACGGACCGCTCGGCCCGGATCGTCAGGGTGTTCCCGTCGACGTTGAGGTCGATCGAGCCGGGGTCCACGCCGGGCAGGTCCACCGCGACCACGAAGTGGTCCTCGACGCGGTAGAGGTCCATCGGCATCCAGCGGGGCCCGCGCACGGTCGAACCGCCGAACATCTGGTTCGTGAGGCGGTCCATCTCACGGAACGGGTCGAAGGTCAGCGCCACCACCGTCACCTCCTCAAGGGGCCGGACGCCGCCCTGACGCCCGGCGAGCAGTGCGCCACCATGTCGCGGAGGAGGAACTCCGACAGCACGGATATTAGCACTCCACCCTGAGGAGTGCTAAGAGGAGAGGGGTCGGAATGCGGCTCGAGGCGGTCGGCGGGGACATCACCACGCAGCGGGTGGACGCGATCGTCAACGCCGCGAACTCCGCGCTGCTCGGGGGCGGCGGCGTGGACGGCGCGATCCACGCGGCGGCGGGGCCGGAGCTGCTGGCGGAGTGCCGCGAGCTGCGCCGCGTCCGGTACCCGCAGGGGCTGGCGGTGGGTGACGCGGTGGCGACGGGTGGCGGCAGGCTGCCCGCGCGCTGGGTGATCCACACGGTGGGGCCGAACCGGCACCGCGGGCAGACGGACCCCGCGCTGCTCGCCTCGTGCTTCACCCGGTCGCTGGAGGTCGCGTCGACGCTCCCCGCGCGGTCGGTGGCGTTCCCCGCCGTGAGCGCCGGGATCTACGGGTGGCCCGTCGAGGAGGTCGCCGAGGTCGCCGTCCGTGCCGTGCGCGGCGTCTCGAGCGCCGGATCGCCGGTCGAGCTGGTCCGCTTCGTGCTGTTCGGGCCCGCCGCGCTCGCCGCCTTCCGGGCCGCCCTGGCCGAGGACGGGTGAGGATCAGGCGGGCATCCGGTTGACGGCGTGCTCGCCGGTCGCCCACAGATACTGGACGGCGTAGGCGCGGAAGGGCCGCCACGCCTGCGACCGGCGGGTCAGGGCGCCCGGGCCGGCGGGCAGTCCCAGCCGCGCGGCGGCGAGGCGGACGCCGAGGTCGCCGGGCAGGAAGGCGTCGCGGTCGCCGAGCGCGCGCATGGCGACGGTGCCGACGGTCCAGGGCCCGATGCCGGGCAGGGCGGCGAGCGTGGCGAGGGCGGTGGCGTGGTCGGCGGCGGGGGAGAGGTCGACCTCGCCGTCGGCGAGCGCCCGGGCCAGGCGGAGGAAGGTGTCCCTGCGGGCCGCGGGCATCGCGAGGGCGGCGGGATCGGCGTGCGCGAGCACCGCGGAGGTGGGGAAGAGGTGGGTGAGGCTTCCGGCCGGGTCGTCGACGGGCTCCCCGTACGCGGCGACCAGGCGCGCGGCGTGCGTCCGGGCCGCGGCCGTGGAGACCTGCTGGCCGAGCACCGCGCGCAGCGCGAACTCCTCCGGGTGCGCCGTCCCGGGCACCCTCCGGCCGGGCGCGGCCGCGACGAGCGGGGCCAGCACGGGGTCTGCTCCGAGGCGGGCGTCGACGGCGACCGGGTCGGCGTCCAGGTCGAGGAGACGGCGGCAGACCGCGACGGCGCTGTCGGCGTCGGCCGCATCGGGAAGCCAGAGGGTGCAGGTGACCACCCCGGATCCCGGTGCGGGCGGCCGCAGGGCCGCCACGCCCGGGCCGCCGGGCAGCCGGAGGGTGCAGCGGTACGCGCCGTCCCGCCACTCCTCGATGCC
>DASQJO010000190.1:0-3477 GCA_035630955.1 Kineosporiaceae bacterium | reverse complement strand
GACCCGCTCGGGGCTCGGGCGGTGCTCGGCGTGCCCGCGGGGGAGCTTGCCGAGCTCGACGTCGACGGGGACGCCGTGCTGGGACCGCTCGCCGACCGCGCCCGCGAGGAGATGCTCGCCGCACCCTCCTGGCCGGCGCGGTTCGCCGCGCTCGACCGGCTCCTGCTCGCGCGCGTGCGCGGCACGGACGGCGTGCTCGCGGCGCCCGAGGTCGTCCACGCCTGGCGGCGACTGCGGACGTCCGCCGGCGGGGTGCGGGTGGCCGATCTCGCGACCGAGACGGGCTGGAGTCCCCGGCATCTCGGGGTGGTGATGCGCCGCGAGATCGGGCTCGCACCCAAGGCCGCCGCCCGCGTCGTCCGGTTCGACCGCGCCCGGCGGCTGCTCGCCGGCACCGGGGCGACGGTCGCGGACGTCGCCGCCGCGACCGGCTACGCGGACCAGTCGCACCTGGACCGGGAGTTCCGCCGGCTCGCCGGCGCCCCGCCGAGCCGATGGCTGGCGGAGGAGGTCCGAAACGTCCAAGTCCCGCCGCCGGAGCAGCTGGCAGCGTCGGCGTCATGACGAACACCACGACCTCCACCACCTCCGCTGTCTGGCCCACGCTGCGCGCCGCCGATGCGCCGGGCCTCATCCGCTTCCTCGTCGAGGCCTTCGGCTTCGAGGAGACGCTCGTCGTGGGGGACGGCGAGCAGGTCGCGCACGCCGAGCTCCACTGGCCCCTGGGCGGCGGGATCATGCTCGGCTCGGTGCGGCCCGACGCCTCCGATCCCTGGGCCCTTCGCCCGGGCACCGCCGGCACCTACGTCGTCACCGACGACCCGGACGCCGTGTTCGCCCGCGCCGTCGCCGCGGGGGCCGCGGTCGTCCTGGAGCCGTACGACACGGACCACGGGTCGCGCGAGTTCGCCGTGCGCGACCCCGAGGGCAACCGCTGGTCGTTCGGCACCTACCGCGGCGCGGCCTCGGAGGAGTGACCCGCGCCTCGGGCCGACTGTCGGTGGCGTCCGGCAGGATGTCGGCGTGAGCCAGCAGCAGTCCGACGCCCCCGTGGACGACGAGGTCCCGTCCGCTGCGCCCGTCGACCAGGCACCGATCCCCGACGCCGCGCGGCACCGGTGGACCGAGCTCGCCGAGGAGATCCGGGCCGCGCAGTTCGCGTACTACGTGCGGGACGCGCCCACGCTCTCCGACGGCCAGTACGACGGCCTGATGCGGGACCTCGAGGCCCTGGAGGACGAGCACCCGGGGCTGCGGACGCCGGACTCGCCCACGCAGACGGTCGGCGGCACGTTCTCCACCGAGTTCGGCGCCGTCGACCACCCGGAGCGCATGCTCAGCCTCGACAACGTCTTCAGCGACGAGGAGCTGCGCGCCTGGGCCGAGCGGGCGCAGCGGGACGCCGGGGGAGACGAGGCGCACCCCGTGACGTTCCTCTGCGAGCTGAAGATCGACGGGCTGGCGGTCGACCTCGTCTACGAGAACGGGCGGCTCGTGCGCGCCGCCACCCGCGGCGACGGCCGCACGGGCGAGGACGTCACGCTCAACGTCCGCACGATCGAGGGCGTGCCGCACACCCTCGCCGCCGACCACTCGCGCCCGGTGCCCGAGTTCGCCGAGATCCGCGGCGAGGTCTTCTTCCCCGTCGCGGGCTTCGAGGAGCTCAACGCCTCGCTCGTCGAGGCCGGCAAGGCGCCGTTCGCCAACCCGCGCAACGCCGCCGCAGGCTCCCTTCGGCAGAAGGACCCTCGGGTGAGCGCGTCGCGGCCGCTCCGGCTGCTGGTCCACGGGATCGGCGCGCGGCGCGGCTTCGACGTGGAGCGGCAGTCGCAGGCCTACGAGCTCCTGCACGGGTGGGGCCTGCCGACGGCGACGACCTACCGCGTCGTCGGCACCGTCGACGAGGTGCTGGCCTATGTCGAGGAGTACCGCGAGCACCGGCACGACCAGGTCCACGAGATCGACGGCGTCGTGGTGAAGGTCGACGACGTGACGCTGCAGCGACGGCTCGGCACGACGAGCCGGGCACCGCGGTGGGCCATCGCGTTCAAGTACCCGCCCGAGGAGGTCAACACCAAGCTCCTCGACATCCGGGTCAACGTCGGCCGCACCGGCCGGGTCACGCCCTTCGGCGTCATGGAGCCGGTGCTCGTGTCCGGTTCCACCGTCGGCATGGCCACGCTGCACAACGCGCAGGAGGTCCGGCGCAAGGGCGTGCTCATCGGCGACGTGGTGGTCCTGCGCAAGGCCGGCGACGTCATCCCCGAGATCGTCGGACCCGTCGTCGAGGCTCGGGACGGGACCGAGCACGCGTTCGTCATGCCGACGCACTGTCCGGAGTGCGGCACCGAACTCGCCTACGAGAAGGAGGGCGACGCCGACATCCGCTGCCCGAACGCCCGGACCTGCCCCGCCCAGCTGCGTGAGCGCATCTTCCACGTCGCCGGCCGCGGCGCGTTCGACATCGAGGCGCTCGGCTACGAGGGCGCGATCGCGCTGCTCCAGGCGCACGCGGTCACCGATGAGGGCGACCTCTTCGACCTGGACGCCGACACCCTGCTCACGGTCCCGCTGTACACCCGCAAGGACGGCGAGCTCTCGGCGAACGGTCTCAAGCTGCTCGACAACCTCGCGACGGCCAAGGACCGGCCGCTCTGGCGGGTGCTCGTCGCGCTGTCGATCCGGCACGTCGGTCCCACGGCCGCCCGCGCCCTCGCCCAGTCCATGGGCTCGATCGAGCGCATCCGGACCTCGAGCGTCGAGGAGCTGGCGGCCGTCGACGGCGTCGGCCGCATCATCGCCGAGGCCGTCCTGGAGTGGTTCGACGTCGACTGGCACCGCGGGATCGTCGACAAGTGGGCGCGAGCCGGCGTCCGGATGGCCGACGAGCGGGACACGTCCCGTCCGCGCACCCTCGAGGGCCTCACCGTCGTCGTGACCGGCAGCCTCGAGGGCTTCAGCCGCGACGAGGCGAAGGAGGCCATCCTCGGTCGCGGCGGCAAGGCGTCCGGCAGCGTCTCGAAGAAGACCGACTTCGTCGTCGTCGGTGACAACCCCGGCAGCAAGGCGGACAACGCCCGCAAGCTCGGCGTCCCGATCCTCGACGAGGCGGGGTTCCGGCAGCTGCTCGACGGCGGGCCGGACGCCGTGGCGACGCCGGCCACGAGCGAGACGGCGGGCTGACCGGAGCACTCCTTGCGTCCTGCAGGCGTCCGCCGACGAAGATCAGCCTCCGGGAGGAACGACGACGGTGGACACGCGGAAACGCCGCGGCGCCTTGCGAATCTCCTCCGTTCTGGCGACACGCGACTGGCAGCGGCGGGGCCGACATCGATCTGTGACGCAATCGGCGCGGCGAGTTCACAGGCGTCACCGGACGTGTTCGACTGAGTTCATGGACGAGCCGAAGGTGCCTCCTCGGCGAGCCCTGCTCACGCTGGGTGCCGCCGTCCTCGTCGCCGGGTGCACGACGAGAGC
>DASQJO010000189.1:0-5033 GCA_035630955.1 Kineosporiaceae bacterium | reverse complement strand
CCCCTTGGCCAGCTCCGGCGTCAGCGAACGCACCCGGGACGTCGTCTGGAACGTGTGACTTCCGATGACGCAACCGATGCCCTCGGCGTGCTCGGCGAGCCACGCGTCGACGATCGGGACGAGGTCCGCGGTCGCGCCGTGCAGCACCGGGATCCCCGTGCTGCGGATGGACGTCGGCACGTTCGCGTTCGGGAGGACGGCCCGGATGACCGGCTCCGCCTCCGCCATCACCTCCTGAGGCGTCCGGTAGTTGATGCTGAGGGAGGCGAGCGTGATGCGGTCGAGCCCGACCCGCTCGAGCCGCTCCTGCCACGACTCGGTGAACCCGTGTCTCGCCTGCGCACGATCGCCGACGACCGTGAAGCTCCGCGAGGGGCAGCGCAGCAGCAGCATCTGCCATTCGGCGTCGGTCAGCTCCTGCGCCTCGTCGACGATCACGTGCGCGAACGGTCCGGCCAGCACGTCCGGGTCGGCGGTCGGCAGGCCGCTCCGGTCCACCAGGGTGTTCCGCAGGTCGTCCCCGCGCAGCATCGACATCACGAGCATCTCGGAGTCGTCGGACGCGATGAGGTCGTCGACCACCGAGCTCATGAGCTCCTGCTGAGCGGCGACGGCCACCTCCTGCCGGCGCCGGCGTCGGGACGCCTCCGCGTCGCCGAGCCGCTGCCGCGCCGCGTCCAGCAGCGGCAGGTCGGACACCGTCCACGCCTGGGCGTCCGTGCGCTGCAGAGCGCGCACCTCGTCCATGCCGAGCCAGGGCGCGCATCGCCGCAGGTAGGCGGGCACCGACCACAGGTCGCCGACGAGGTCCGCCGGGTCGAGCAGCGGCCAGGCGCGGTCGAAGGCCCGGCGCAGCCCCCTGTCCTGCTGCACGGACCTGCGGATCAGCTCGGGCGAGGCCTCGCCGTCGTCGTCGTGCTTGTCCACGGCGATGGTGACCAGCTCCTCCCAGACGTGGTCGCGCGCCTCGTTGTGCGGCGTCCCGGGCTCGGCGGAGTCGAACGCCTCGGCCCAGTCATCAGGGCTCAGCCAGACGTCGGACCACGCCGTGGTGATCTCCAACCCTTCCGTCGGAGGCTCCTCGTAGAGCCGGACGGCGGGCTCGATCGCCCTCACCATGTCCGCCGAGGCCTTGAGGCGAGCGACGTCCGGATCGGCCTCGGCCGCCGCGCTCGCGCCCTCGGCGACGAGGTCACGCAGGGTGCACGTCTGCACGCCCTCCTCCCCGAGGCCGGGCAAGACGTCCGAGACGTAGGCCAGGTAGGGCCGATGCGGGCCGACGAACAGCACGCCGCCCCGGCGCTGGTCGAGCCGAGGGTCGGAGTAGAGCAGGTACGCGGCGCGGTGCAGGGCGACGACGGTCTTGCCGGTGCCCGGTCCGCCGTCGACGACGAGCGCGCCCCGGGAACCTGCGCGGATGACGGCGTCCTGGTCGGCCTGGATCGTGGCGAGGACGTCCCGCATCCGCGCTGAGCGGCTGCTGCTCAGGCCGGCGATGAGGGCGGAGTCGTCGTCGAGCGCGGCGTGGCCGTCGAGCCCGTCAGGTGTGAACACCTCGTCCCAGTAGTCGCTGACCCGCCCCAGCGTCCAGCGGTACCTGCGGCGGCTCGCCAGCCCCATGGGGTTCGCGTACGTGGCCGCGAAGAACGGCTCTGCCGCGGGGGAACGCCAGTCGACCAGCAGGCGGCGACCCGTCCGGTCCGTGAGGCCGAGCCGGCCGATGTAGACCGGCTCGGGATCGTCCGCCCTCACGATGCGGCCCAGGCACAGGTCCAGGCCGAACCGCCGCAGCGTCCGCAGGCGGGCGGTGAGACGGTGCACCTCCATGTCGCGGTCCAGCGCCCGCTGCCCGACGCCGGCCCGCGCCCTGCGTTCGGCGTCGAGCCGGTCGGAGAGCTCGGCGATCGACTGCTCGAGGGTCTCCGCGACCGCTGCGAGGTGCCGCTCGTCGCCGGCGACCAGCGCCGGATCAGCCTTGTGACCGAGGTTGTCGGGTAGGTCGAAAACGCTCGTGGTCAAGGAATTCACGTCACCAGATCCGATCCGATGGGAACGGCCCTCCCCAGGCCATGGCCCTCGGCCGGTGATTCTCCGTGACGACGGGGGCCTTGCCGCAAGACCCCCTGTGCGCTATACGTTGAGAAAGGAGAGGGAGTCATCCCTCTCCTTGTCGTTTGCCGGGCTCCTGCCTCAGGGCGGTTGACGCCCTACGATCACCGGATGTCCCAGGGTGCCCCGAACGCCGACCTGGCCGACCTCGTCCGGCGCGCGGGTGAGGCCGCCGAGGCCATCATCACCGGAGACCTGCACCGGTACGCCGACCTCCTGCCGCACAGCGGCGACTTCACGCTCTTCGCGCCGTTCGGCGGCGAGCCGCGCCACGGCTTCGACGACTCCGACGAGGCGCTCGACGCCACGGCCGCCTTCTTCCAGGGCGGCGAGGCGCAGGTGGAGGTCGTGCAGGCGCAGGCGTCCGGGGACCTCGCCGTCCTCGTCGTCGTCGAGCGCGAGCACGGCGGGGTAGGCGGCCTGCCGGACCAGGACCTCTCGCTACGCGCCACGATGATCTTCCGGCGGGAGGCCGGGGAGTGGAAGCTCCTCCATCGGCACGCGGATCCGCTGCTCCACCCCATCGACCTGGAGCAGTTCGCCCGCCTCGCAGCGGGCTGAGCGGGATCCCGCGTATCTGGGGACGGACGTGACCCTCAGGAGCTGCAGCCGATCGCACATGAGAGTGAACCCCCGACGCGCCGGGCAGGCCCTGACCACGCGGGTCTGCCCGGCGATCACGCGCGGAGGAGCTCGCCGATCTGGCGCATCTCGTCCTCGGTCAACGGGCCGAAGGCCATCGCGCCCGCGTTCTCCTCGACCTGGGCGACGGTCCGGCAGCCCGGCAGCGGGATCGTCCGTTCGCTGCGTGCCCAGATCCAGGCGAGCGCGCCCTGCGCCACCGTCCGACCGCCGCTGGTGAGGACGTCGCGGACGGCGTCCCGGCGGCGGAGGAACTCCGGGGCCGGCCGCCCGTCGCGGAACCACGCCAGCCACTCCGGAGCGGTGCCCCGCACGGTGTCGGGCGCGAAGGTCGTGTCCGCGGTGACCCGGTCGCTGAGCAGCCCCATCGCCAGCGGGCTGCGGTTCAGGCTCGCCAGGTCGTGCTCCGCGCAGAACGTCAGCATCTCGGGTGCGTCGCTGACGAGGTTCAGCTCGTGCTGGACGACGCCGCAGTGCGGGCCCTTGGCGAACACCTCGGCCCGGGCGGGGTCGTCGGTGCTCCAGCCGTACGTCCTGATCAGTCCCTGGTCGACGAGCTCCTCGAGGACGGGCACGAGGTCGGCCGCACGGCCGGCGTCCGCGCCGTTGACGTGGAACTGGTACACGTCGATGCGGTCCGTGCCGAGCCGGCGCAACGAGGCGTGCACGGCCTCGCGCAGGTGCCCCGGGGAGTCGTCCTCGCCGACGAGGCGCCGCCGCTCGGGGTCGAGACGGTTGCCCCACTTGGTCGCGATCACGACGTCGTCGCGCACGTCGGCGAGTGCCCTGCCCAGGATCTCCTCGGCGTGGCCCGTGCCGTAGGCGTCGGCGGTGTCGAACAGCGTCACGCCGAGGTCGACGGCCCGGCGGATGGCCCGCGCCGACTCCTCGTCGTCCACCGACCCGTACCCGACGGGCTGGTCACCGGACCACATCGGCCCGCCGAGCGCCCACGTCCCCATCCCGAGGGCGCTCACCTCGATCCCGCTCCTGCCCAGCACCCGACGCATGGGCGCCACCCTAGGCGGAGTCCACCCGGGCCATCAGCGCGAGCTGGTTCCCCTCGGTGTCGTCGAAGAACGCCATCCACTCCTCGACGCCCGACGCGTGCCGGTGGACCAGGTGCGGGGCACCCGCGAAGGGGACGCCGCGGGCGCCCAGGTCGCGATAGGCGGCGTCGATGTCGGCCACGCGCAGGTAGAGCACCGAGCCGGGCCGCCAGTCCTCGGCGGCCACCCGGTGCAGGTAGAACCGGACGCCACCGCAGTCGAAGAAGGCGAGGTCGCCGAAGGTGTACAGGTGCGTCAGGCCGAGGCTGTCGCGGTAGAAGGTGGTCGCCCGCTCGGTGTCGGTGACGAACAGCGACACCTGCCCCAGACCCTCGACGTGGTGGTCGGACACGGGCTTCTCCTCTCCTCGAGCGCGCCGGTCGCGCGGCCGTCCGGGCCAGTGCCGCAGCGCGGGCTGGTCGGGCACGTCGAGCTTGGCGCGGATGTTCCGGACGTGGTACTTCACGGCGTCCTCGGACGTGCTCAGCAGGGACGCGATCTGCGACCGGGTGAGCCCGTGCCGGATCCAGTGCAGGACCCGCCACTCCGCCGGCGTCAGGACGTCGTCGTGCCGGGGCCGGCCACGGGGACGGCTGACCATGAGCCCGAAACTAGCCCGCGCCGGTCTGCTTTTCCCTCCCCCCGGCTCGCCTTCAGGACGGGGTTGCCACCCGGACGGCGTCGATCCGGGTGCCGTCGACGAGCACGCGCGTCGACGCCAGGCCCGTCGCGGCCGGCAGCAGGTCGCGGTCCACGGCCACGAACTCGGTGAACGCGTGCAGGTCGGCCGTGCAGAACCCCTCGGGCCGGGCGGTCGTCACCAACTCGACGGCGCCGGCGGTCAGGGGCCGGACGTCGACCAGCGACGTCGGGCAGCTGCTCGACCCCGCCGACTCCAGGACGACCACGGCCTGGCGCGAGAAGTCCACGCTCCCGAGGTCGGCGTACACGCCGTACTCACCGGCGGGTCCGCCGTGCCTCGCGTCGCGCACCGCCCGCGTCGCCGTCCACAGCTTCGCCGCGGAGGCCGCGTCGTAGGCGACCACGAGATGGGTCAACGGCTGGGCGGACGCTCCCGTCGACGTCCAGCCGTCGATCCGGGCGAGCGGGACGACATGCGGCGAGGTACTCGTCGTCCCGTCGCCGATCGTGCCGTACGCGGCGATCAGCATGGCGGCCACGAGGGCCAGCCTCGCGATACGCCACATGCCTGGATGATCGCCCCTGGCCCGT
>DASQJO010000188.1:0-2361 GCA_035630955.1 Kineosporiaceae bacterium | reverse complement strand
ACCGGCGCCCGCCGCGTCGAGCTCGGCGCCCCGCACCACCAGCGATCTCGGCGCCGTCCGGGTGAGCGGCCCGACCGGCGGGACGCCGACCGTGAGCGTCCCGACGCCGTTCTCGGTGTCGTCGTCGACGCGCCGCGTGCTCACGCGGGGCACGGGCGCTCTCGTGACGGCGGGGCAGCGTGTGACGGTCGACTACCTCGGCATCAACGGGACCGACGGGCACCAGATCCTCTCGTCGTACGGCGGTAGGTCGCCCAGCTTCGTCCTCGACCCGAAGCAGGCGATGCCCGGGATCGTCACCTCGCTCGTCGGGGTGCCGGTCGGGTCGAGGGTGCTCGCGGCGCTCGCCCCCAAGGACGCCTACGGCGTGCAGGGCCAGCCCGCTGCCGGCATCGGCCCGACCGACACGATCGTCGTCCTGCTCGACGTCAAGGCGGCGGGCACCGTGCTGACCCGGGCGACGGGGACGCCGGTGAAGCCGAAGGCCGGGCTGCCGACGGTGAGGGTCGACAGCAAGGGCACGCCGACCATCACCCTGCCCAAGGGCGACCCGCCCGGCCAACTCGTGGTCCAGCCGCTCATCACCGGACGGGGCGCGAAGGTCACCTCCGGGCAGCAGCTGCGCGTGCAGTACGTCGGGGTGATCTGGCCCGGAGGCCGCGAGTTCGACTCGTCCTGGCGCCGGGGAGAGGCGGCGACCATCACCATCGGCCGCGGGCAGGTGGTCGGCGGCCTCGACCGCGGGCTCGTCGGCCAGACCGTCGGGAGTCGCGTTCTGCTGGTGGTCCCGCCGGACGACGGTTACGGTGCGGCGGGCAACGCGAGCTTCGGCGTCCGGGGCACGGACACCCTGGTCTTCGTCGTCGACATCCTCGACGCGAGCTGAACGGCCACCACCCACCGACGAGAAGAGGCACACCATGGCGGAGACCCAGCGGCAGCGTCCCGAGGTCGACTTCCCGGACGGCCCACCGCCTCAGGACCTGCAGGTCGTCGACGAGGTCGTCGGCGACGGCACGGAGGCCACGGCCGGCATGACGGTCAGCGCGCACTACGTCGGCGTCGCGTTCTCCACGGGCGAGGAGTTCGACGCCTCGTGGAACCGCGGCAAGCCGCTCGACTTCAGGCTCGGCGCCGGGCAGGTCATCGCGGGGTGGGACCAGGGCATCCAGGGCATGAAGGTCGGGGGCCGCCGGCGGATCACCATCCCGCCGCGGCTCGGCTACGGGGACCGAGGTGCAGGCAGCGTCATCCGCCCGGGCGAGACGCTCATCTTCGTCGTCGACCTCGTCGACGCCCGCTGACCCACTTTTCTCGCGCTCAGCGCGAGGTGGGTGAGGAGGGGAGGAGGGTCGCGGCGTGGCGGCCGGCGGCGGCGGCCGCGAGGAACGCGGGCTCGTCGTCATCCAGGCCGCGGCCCATGGTGGACAGCCGCACGGGGGAGCGGTCGAGAGCCTCGCGCAGCCCGTCCGCCGGGACGTCGACCAGTCGGTGCCGCCCTGACGGGGCGCAGAGCTCGGCCGCCTGAACCCTGACCCCGCCCCAGAACGGGTCGTCGACCTGCGGCACGGCGACGTCGGCCGGCGCGAGCGCGACCCGGCCCAGCGCCGTCAGGCTGTGGTGCGACAGCCCGCGGTGGCGTTCGCGGGCGTCGGCGGCCGAGACGCGCAGCGCCGCGACCGGCCGCCCGCCCAGCACGGCGGCGGCGTTGACCGCCTCCCCGGCCGTCACGCCGGAGAATCCCCACCGCGTCCCCGTCCCGAGGTTCCCGGGGCCCTGGGCGACGACGGCGACGTCCGCCTGGGCGACGAGCCGCGCAGCGAGGAGCGCGGCGTGCACCGTCACGGCCTCCAGGTCGCCGCCGAACGCCTGCCCCACGGTCACGCACGCGGCGAGCTCCCCGGCGTCCCGGAGCCCGGCGACGGTCCGGGAGAACCAGGCGGGCAGCGCGCCGCCGTCCGTCATGAGGTAGGCGACCCGGGCGTCCCGCCGCACCGAGCGGACGCCGGCGACCACGGCCGGCAGTGACGAGTGCAGGTCCGCCACGACGACGGGCATGCCGAACAGGTCGTCGGCGTCCCGCAGCAGCTCGTGGTGCGGCGAGCCCTGCTCGTCGACGCCGAGGACCATCACCTGCTGCGGCGTGTAGCGGGCCTTGACCAGGTGACCTTGACCGAGCGGGGGATCGACGGGGATGCGGGACGGGATGGCGACGACGAAGGCGTAGCCCCCGGTGCCCAGGCCGGCCTCGAGCGCCGTCGTGTTCAGCAGCACGAGATCGCCGACCCGGGGCGCGCCGACCAGCGCCGGGTACGCCAGCGCCAGGCACGACCCCCACGGCGTGCCGGGAGAGGCGACGAC
>DASQJO010000187.1:0-3393 GCA_035630955.1 Kineosporiaceae bacterium | reverse complement strand
ATCCTGACCGTGGGGGCATCCGCCGGCGTGTCGGCGCGGTGCGACGGCACGGACTGACCTCCGGAGGGCATGTGGTGGGTCGGCTCGGGCGGCCCCGCCCGGCACGGGATCACGGAACTATAGAGGCGCCCGCGTGTCACGCACCAACCCTCGGGCGTGTTCCGGATCCGGCAGACCGGGACCGGGGGACATCCTGCTCAGACGCGACCTTGGGGCGGGGTCAAGGCACCGTCAAGGGAATGTCTGACGGCGGACCGGGCGCCACGGGCCGGACGCTGCGTGGCGTCCCGCACCTCGCCCACGAGCTCCTCCAGGACGTCCTCGAGGAAGAGCACGCCGACGGTCCTGCCGTCGGCCTCGACGACTCGCGCGAGGTGGCTGCCAACGCGCTGCATCGCGACCAGCGCCTCCTCGACGTCCTCGTGGGCGGGCACGGTGACGAGAGCGCGCACGCGGCGGGGCGGCACGGGCTCGGCGTACGCCCCGTCGTCGGCGTACAGCAGGTCCTTGACGTGCAGGTACCCGACGATGTCGGCGTCCGCGCCGGCCACCGGGAGCCGGCTGAAGCCGGTGCGGGCCACGATGCGCTCGACCTCCTGCGGCGTCGCGCCGGAGGGCGCGGTGACGAGCTTGTCGGCGGGCACCATGACGTCGACCGCCGGTCGGGCGGCGAGCTCGAGCGCACCGGTGAGCAGGCCGTGCTCCTCCTCGTCGAGCAGCCCCTCGCGGCGCGACTCCGTGACGATCGAGTGCACCTCCTCGGCCGTGAACGCCGACGCCAGCTCCTCCTTCGGCTCCACCCGCAGCAGGCGCAGCAGCACGCGGGTGACGGCGTCCAGCACGATCACGAGCGGGCGCACCACCCGCGCGACGGCGACCAGCGCGGGCGCGAGCACGAGGGCCGCACGCTCCGGCCCGGCGATCGCGAGGTTCTTCGGCACCACCTCGCCGAGCACGACGTGCAGGTAGACGACGATCGCGAGCGCGATCACGAACGCGACGGGGTGCACGAACTCCTCGGGCAGCCCCACGGCCGCGAACGGGACCTCGAGCAGGTGCGCGACCGCGGGTTCGGCGACCGCGCCGAGCCCGAGCGAGGCGACGGTGATGCCGAGCTGGGCGCACGCGAGCATGAGCGAGAGGTGTTCCAGCGCCCACAGCGTCGTCCGGGCGGCGCGCCGTCCCTCGGCGGCGAGCGGCTCGATCTGGCTGCGACGGGCGGAGATGACGGCGAACTCGGCCCCGACGAAGAACCCGTTGAGCAGCAGCAGCGCGACGGCCAAGAGAAGAGCGGCCCCGTTCACCGCTCCTCCTCCTGCACCGAGGGCGTGCGCCGCACGGCGCGCAGCCGGTCGACGCGCCGGCCGTCCATCCGCTCCACCCGCAGCACGGCCCCGGGGATCTCGATCTCGTCGCCCACGGCCGGCACTCGGCCGAGCACGGCCATGACGTAGCCGCCGACGGTCTCGAACGCCGGTCCGTCCGGGACGGCGAGGTCGGCTCGGGCGCGCACCTCGTCGGGTCGCAGCAGGCCGGGCACCAGGTAGCTGCCGTCGCGGAGCCGGACGACGCCGCTGCGGGTGCGGTCGTGCTCGTCGGAGACCTCGCCGACGATCTCCTCGACGACGTCCTCGAGGGTGACGACGCCGGCCGTGCCGCCGTACTCGTCGACGACGACGGCCATCTGCAGGCCCTGCTGGCGCAGCGCCGCGAGCAGCGGGTCGAGCCGGACGGTCTCGGGCACGCGGACCGCGTCGGCCATCAGCGCCTCCACCGGCACCGCCTCGCGCCGCTCGCGCGGCACCCCGATGGCGGACTTGAGGTGGACGATCCCGACGACGTCGTCGACGTCGTCCTCCACGACCGGGAAGCGACTGAAACCGGTGCGGCGGGCGAGGGCGACGACGTCCGCGGCGCTCTCGCCCCGGCGGACCACCTCGGTGCGCACCCGGGGGGTCATGACGTCGTCGGCGGTCCGCTCCGCGAAGTCGAGGGAGCGGGTGATGATCTCGGCCGTGGTCTCGTCGAGCGTGCCGATCTCGGCGGAGCGGCGGACGAGCGCGGCCAGCTCCTCCGGCGTCCGGGCGCTCGACAGCTCCTCCTGCGGCTCGACCCCGACCGCGCGCAGCACCCGGTTCGCGCTGCCGTTGAGGACCGCGATGAGCGGACCGAAGGCCCGGGTGAACGCCCGCAGCGGGCCCGCGACCACCTTCGCGGTGGGCAGCGGCGCCGAGATGCCGAGGTTCTGCGGCAGCAGCTCACCGACGATCATGGAGAACACCGTGGCCACGAACAGCCCGAGCGCGACGGCGAGCGGCTCCGCGAGGTCGGGCGAGACGCCGGCGGAGCGCAGCGGGGGCTCGAGGATCGCGGCCAGCGACGGCTCGACGAGGAAGCCGACGACGAGCGTGGTGAGCGTGATGCCGACCTGCGCGCCGGAGAGCTGGGTGGACAGGGTCCGGACGGCGGCCAGCACCCCCTCGGCCCTGCGGTCGCCGGCCGCGACGGCGCGCTCGACGGCGGGCCGATCGACGCTGACGAGCGAGAACTCACCAGCGACGAAGAGTGCGGTGCCGACGGTGAGGAGGACGCCGAGGCCCACGAGGAGCCATGCGGTCACCAGGAGAGGACCTCTCGAAGGGGGTCGACGGGAACGGCGTCCAGTCTACGGGGCTCGGTGGCGAGGGCGTCCCGATCGCGCCCTGCGCCGCGGCGCCCTACCATTGGATCATGAGCCTGTTCGACAACATGAAGGACATGGCGGAGGCGGCGCGGAAGGCCGCCGCCGAACACCCGGACCAGGTGAAGTCGGCGCTGTCGAGGCTCGAGGAGGTCGTCGACGACAAGACCGGCGGCCAGCACCACGACCAGATCGCGCAGGCGAAGGCCAAGGCCGACGCGTACATCGACGAGCAGAGCAGCACCGAGCAGTGATCTCGGCCGCGGCCGCCCCGGTCAGCGGGCCGGCCGCAGCGCGAACACCGGGAAGCCCGGGGCGATCGCGCGCACCTGCTCGTCGGTGGCGTTCTCGTCGATGCCCTCGAAGAACATGCCGACCTCGCTCTTCCAGCGGCGCAGGTACTCCTTGATGATCGGGGGCTTCTCGTCGTCGGTGAGCTCCATGGGCTCCACCACCTCGACCCGCCGCCCGAGCCGCAGCTCGGCCCGGCCGGCGGCGCGCACGTTGCGCACCCACTGGGTGTTGCCGCGCGGTGCCACCAGGTACTGCCGCCCGTCGTGGTCGAGCAGGTTGACGACGGTCGTGCGTACCTGGCCGCTGGTGCGGCCGACGACGGCGAGCTCGCGGGTGCCGCGGTAGCTGACGCCCCAACGGGCGAGCCGCCGGACGAGCGGGTTGAAGACGTTGCGCGTGAACCAGCCGGGCTCGATGTA
>DASQJO010000186.1:0-2997 GCA_035630955.1 Kineosporiaceae bacterium | reverse complement strand
GCTCGCGGACGCCCAGCTGGCCGTCGCCCGGGCGCACGGCTTCGCCTCCTGGGCGCGGCTGAAGCACCACCTCGAGGTCGTCGGGCAGTACCGGCGCGCACCCGACGACGTCCCCACGCCCGCCGACCCCGTCGACGCGTTCCTCACCCTGGCCTGCCTCCGCTACGGCGACGACGACAGCCCGGAGCGCTGGGCACAGGCCAGGGCCCTGCTCACCCCCGACCTCACCCGGGCGAGCCTGCCCGTCGCCGCAGCCGCCGCGGACGCCGACGCCGTCACCGCGCACCTGCGGCGGGACCGCGCGGGCGCCCGCCGCGAAGCAGGACCGTACCGCTGGGAGCCGCTGCTCTACCTGGCCTACGCGCGCGTCGAGGCCGACGAGGCCGCCGTCGTCGGCACCGCCCGGTTGCTCCTGGACGCCGGGGCCGACCCGAACGCCGGGTACCTCTGGCACGGCCTCCCCTCACCGTTCACCGCTCTCACCGGCGCCCTGGGTGGTGGCGAGGGGGATCAGCCACGGCATCCGCACGAGCAGGCACTTGCTCGCGTGCTGCTCGACGCCGGAGCCGACCCGAACGACGGGCAGACGCTGTACAACCGCCAGTTCGGCCCCGACGACAGCCATCTCGAGCTGCTGTTCGCCTACGGGCTGGGCCGGGGCGACGGCGGCCCGTGGAGGGCGCGCCTCGGCCCCGCCGCGGACACTCCGGAGGAGATGCTCGGGCGGCAGCTGTGGTGGGCGGTCGTGCACGACCTGCGCGCCCGAGTCCGGCTGCTGGCCCGGCACGGCGTCGACGTCCGCAGACCGGTCACGTACGACGGGAGCCGGCGCGCGGGGGACACGCCCGCCACCCTGGCCGCGGTCAACGGGTCTCCCGAGCTCGCCGCCGAGCTCGTCGCGCTCGGGTCGCCGCCCCCGCCGGACGACGGTCCGGAGGCCCTCGTGGCCGCGCTGCTCGCCGGCGACCGACCCCGGATCGGGCGGCTGAGCGCGCATGTCGAAGAGGTGCGACGGCGCCGGCCCGCGCTCGTCGTCTGGGCCGTCGCGCGGCGGCTGCCCTCCGCCGTCCCCGTGCTCGTGGAGCTCGGTTTCGACGTGAACGCGCTCGGGCGCAGCGACGCGCCGATCGAGCAGCCGTGGGAGAGCGGCCTGCACGCCGCCGCGCAGTCCGGCGACGTGGGGCTCGTGCGGCTCCTGCTCGATCTCGGCGCGTCGACGCAGATCCGCGACGCGCGCTTCGGCGGGACGCCGCTGGACTGGGCCCGTCACTTCGAACGGGTCGACGTCGCCCGCCTGCTGGAACCGCTGACACCCTGATCGCGCCCGGCGACCGTGGCGACGCCGACGGCGACGCAGGCGGTGAACGCCACCTGGAACACGAGCTGGCCCTGGAGCATCGCGGCGTCGAGGTCGAGGAGCGAGGTGAAGCAGACGATCCCGCCCGCGACCTGCGTGGCGAGCAGGGCGAACACGGCAGGCGTCCGGGCCCGTGCCCACCACAGCCAGGCCGCGACGAGGATCTGCAGCGCGAAGAGGACCGACCCGACGGTCATGTGGGTCCAGTTGAGGACCGTGCCCAGGGTGTACGGGGTGGCGAGCATCACCGGCAGGAGCGCGGCACACGCGAGCAGCCCGAGGCGCAGCGGCCGCAGGTCCGGGACGGCGGCCAGCGGCCCCGCCGCCCGGACGAGCAACGCGGCCGTGATCAGCATCGTCAGCGCGTACTCGACGACGGTGACCCGGGTGACGCCGAACCAGCTGAGCCCGTCGGTCGTGTCGAGCGGCTTCGGCGCGCGCGCCACACAGACGAGGACCCCGGCGGCCATCACGGCGCCGGCGGTGAGGAGGTTGCGCACCGCCTCGGACGCGGGATCGAGGTCGACGCCCCGACGACGCCTCATGCCCTCATCGTGGCGCGGGGACCGGCGACGCCGCCAGAGCCTCCGTCTCGACCCGGAGCCGCACCCGCAGGAGCAGCGCGTTGAGCACCGTGAAGACGAGTGCGGTGACCCAAGCGGTGTGCACCAGCGGCAGCGCGAAGCCCTCGACGACGACCGCGACGTAGTTGGGGTGGTCGAACCAGCGGTACGGCCCGCCCGTCACCAGCGGCATACCGGGGACGCGCACGACCCGGGTGTTCCACTGCGGGCCGAGCGTCCGGATGCACCACCACCGCAGCGCGTGCGCGGCGACGAGCAGCACCAGCATCGGCCAGCCCAGCCACGGCAGGAACGGCCGGTCCGCGACCCAGACCTCCACCACGCAGCCCACGAGCAGCGCGGTGTGCAGCGCGACCATGACGGGGTAGTGGCCGGCACCGGTCTCGACCCCGCCCCGCTCGCGCGCCCACCGCAGGTTGCGCTGCGCGACCGAGAGCTCGACGAGGCGGATCACCCCGACGAGGACGACGAGGATCGTGTACCAGACGGCGCTGCTCACGATCACCATTCCAGCAGTACGAGCTCCGCGCAGAAACCCGGGCCCATCGCCATGAGCACGCCCGGCGTCCCCTTCGTCGGGAGCCCCTGCGCGAGGGTCTGCTCGAGCACGTGCAGCACCGACGACGACGACAGGTTGCCGATCTCGGCGAGGCTCCGGCGGGTGACGTCGAGGGCCTCCGGCTCGAGGCCGAGCGCGTCGACGATGGCGTCGATGACCTTCGGGCCACCGGGGTGCGCGACCCAGGTGCCGACGTCCCGGATCTTGAGGTCGTGCTCGCCGAGGAACGCCTCGACGTCGTCGCCCAGGTGGGTCCGGACGACGTCGGCGACGGTCGCGGCGAGGACGATCCGGAACCCGCTGCCGCCGATGTCCCAGCCCATCACGCGCTCGGTGTCGGGGTAGAAGCGGCTGCGCGTGTCCACGATCCGCGGCGCGCCGGCCAGCCCGCTGCGCTCGGCGCGCTCCTCACCGACCAGGACCACGGCGGCGGACCCGTCGCCGAAGAGGCCGCTCGCCACGAGGTTGGCGGTCGAGTCGTCGTCCTGCTGAAAGGT
>DASQJO010000185.1:0-6567 GCA_035630955.1 Kineosporiaceae bacterium | reverse complement strand
CAACCTCGGCGTCCAGTCGTTGGAGGAGCTGACCGCCTTCAGCGCCCGGGTGCCGCCCGAGACCCGCCGCAAACGCACCCTCGCCGCGGGCCTGCCGCACGCCCCCGGGGTCTATGTCTTCCTCGACGAGCGCGGCCGGGCGCTCTACGTGGGGAAGAGCGTCGACATCGCGTCCCGGGTGCGCAGCTATTTCACCGCCTCGGAGAAGCGGACCCGGATGGCGGAGATGGTCCGCCTGGCCGCCGACGTGCGCCCCGTCGTGTGCGCCACGCCCCTGGAGGCGGCCGTCCGCGAGCTCCGCCTCATCGCCGAGCACTCCCCGCCGTACAACCGGCGCTCCCGCTTCCCCGATCGGGCACCCTGGGTCAAGCTCACCGTCGAGACGTTCCCCCGGCTGTCCGTCGTCCGACAGGTCCGCGACGACGGCGGCACCTACATCGGACCGTTCGGCGGCGCCGAGGACGCGGCGCTGGCCGTGGGCGCGCTGCACGAGACGTTCCGGCTGCGCCAGTGCGCGAGCCGGCTGCCCCGGGTGCCACCGCCGGACGCGCGGGCCTGCCTGCTGGCCGACCTCGGCCGGTGCGGGGCGCCCTGCGTCGGCGCGCAGAGCGCCGCCGAGTACGTCCGGATCGCCGACGCGGCCCGCGCCGCCATGGCGCACGACGCACGCGAGGTGGTGGCCGCCCTGCTCGCGCGCGCCGGCACGCTCGGTGCCGGCAGCCGGTTCGAGGAGGCCGCGGTCGCCCGCGACCGGCTGCTCGCCTTCCTGCGCGCCGCCGGCCGCGCGCAGCGGCTGGAGCCGCTGGCCGCGACGCCCGAGCTGGTCGCCGCACGTCGCACGGACACCGGCGGCTGGGAGCTCGTGCTCGTCCGGCACGGGCGCCTCGCCGGGACCGCCGTCACCCCGCCGGGCACCGATCCGCGGCCTGTCGTCGCGGCGCTGCGCGCGACGGGCGAGCACGTGCCCGCACCGGCGGCACCGCCGATGCCCGCCGCGCACCCCGAGGAGACCGAGACGGTCCTGGGGTGGCTGGAGCAGCCCGGCGTCCGGCTCGTCGAACTCGACGGGCAGTGGACCACGCCGCTGCACGGCGCCGCCGGCGCGCGGTGGCGGCTGCCGGTGGACGGCGGGGCGTCGCTAGGCTCGGCGCACGTCCGCCCCGGAGGGAGTGCGCAGTGATCACCGCCATCGTGCTCGTGGAGACGGACGTCGCCCGCATCCCCGAGGTGGCCACCGAGATCGCCGAGCTAGACGGCGTCAGCGAGGTCTACTCCGTGACCGGCGACGTCGACCTCGTGGCCATGGTCCGCGTCCGCGAGCACGAGGAGCTCGCCGAGGTCATCGCCAACCGGCTGAACAAGGTGCAGGGCGTGCGGGCGACGAAGACGTTCCTGGCCTTCCGCGCCTACTCCCGGCACGACCTGGAGGCCGCGTTCGCGCTGGGTTTCGACGGGGACTGAGCCCGGTCGCTCAGCCCTGAGCCGCCGCCACCCACCGCTCGAGCACCGCGGCCGCCCGGCCGGAGTCGACGGACTCCGCAACCACGTCGAGGGCGGCGGGGAGGCGGTCGTCGAGCTCCTGCGCGAGCACGTCCGCGGCCGGCCTGCCGGGGTGCGCGTCGGCCGCGACGACGGCGGCGGCCGCGTTGAGCAGGACGGCGTCCCGTACCGGGCCGTGGTCGCCCGCGAGCACCGAGCGCACGACGCCCGCGTTGTGCCGCGCGTCGCCGCCGCGCAGGTCCTCCAGGGTGGCGACCGGGATCCCGAACCGGGCCGGGTCGAGCGCCCGCTCCGTGACGGACCCGCCGGCCGCCACCCACACCCGCGACGTCGCGGCCGTCGACAGCTCGTCCAGGCCGTCGTCGCCGCGGAACACGAGCGCGGTCGCGCCGCGCGCCGCCAGGACGCCGGCGACGATGGGCGCCATCCGCGAGTCGGCGACCCCGACCGCGGACACCGGCGGCTGCGCCGGGTTCGTGAGCGGACCCATGAAGTTGAAGGCGGTGGGGACGCCGAGCTCGCGGCGGGCGACGCCCGCGTGCCGGAACGAGGGGTGGAACAGCTGCGCGAAGCAGAAGGTGATCCCGACCTCGGCGGCGAGTTCGGCGACCCGTTGCGGCGCCAGGTCGAGCCGGACGCCGAGCGCCTCCAGCACGTCGGCGGCGCCGGACGTCGAGGAGGCGGCGCGGTTGCCGTGCTTGACGACGCGCCGCCCCGACCCGGCGACGACGAGCGCCGCCATCGTCGAGATGTTGACCGTGTGACGGCGGTCGCCGCCGGTGCCGACGACGTCGACGCACTCGCCGGGCACCTCGATCCGCACGGCGTGCCGCAGCATCGTCTCGACCAGGCCGGTGAGCTCCTCGACGGTCTCGCCCTTGGCGCGCAGCGCGACCAGGAACCCGGCGAGCTGGACGTCGGTCGCGTCGGCGTTCATGACCTGCTCCATCGCCCACGCCGTCTGCGCGCGGGTCAGGTCCTGGCCGCCGAGGAGGCTTGCGATCAGGTGTGGCCAGCTGAGCGTGGTCGCGGCGGACGCCGGCGCGCGGCCGGCACCTGCGGACGGAACGGTCGTCACGGCCGTGCCGGCGCTCAGCGCTCGAGGCGGCGGCGGGCGAGCTCCGCCACCGCCTCGGCGACCGCCACCGGGTCGAGCGGGTGCGGGACGACGAGGTCGGCCCGCGACCAGGTCGCGAGCCACGCGTCGGCGGGGCGGCCGATGAGCACCAGCACCGGCGGGCAGCGGTAGATCTCGTCCTTGAGCTGCTTGCACACGCCCATCCCGCCGGCCGGGACCGCCTCGCCGTCCAGCACGAGGACGTCGAGGCCGCCGGCGTCGACGGCCGAGAGCACGGCCGCCTCGGTGGCCACCTCCGTCCAGCGCACCTCGGGCAGGTCGGGGGCCGGACGCCGGCCGACGGCGAGGCGCACGGTGGCGCGGACGTCGGCGTCGTCGCTGTAGAGCAGGACGGACAGCGCCTGCTGACCGCTGCGGGCCTCGTTCCCGGTCGGGGCCGGCGAGCTGGCCATGGGCGTCTCCGTCGTGGTCGAGGGGTGGGTCGAGGGTGCGTCGAGAGTGCGTCGAGAGGTGCTCCGCGGGGGCGTGCGCGGGCGGCGTCGCGCGGGCGCCGCCGCTCCTGCGCGATGGTAGCGACAGCGTGTCGCGGCCGTGCCGCGGTCCCGCGGCACGCGGAGCATCGCCCCCCGGGGCGCGCCGCCGCTGGTAAGGCCATAATGGCGCCCGTGGCGACCGCTTCCCTGGCCGAGACCCCGCAGCAGCACGTCGGCGTCAACCGGCCCAACATGGTCCAGGTCGGGACCATCGTGTGGCTGTCCAGCGAGCTCATGTTCTTCGCGGGGCTGTTCGCGATCTACTTCACGATCAGGGCGGTGCGGCCGGAGCTGTGGACGAGCCAGACGGCGCAGCTCGACGTCCCCTACGCCGCCGCCAACACGCTCAACCTGGTCCTGAGCTCGGTGTGGTGCCAGATGGGGGTCTTCGCCGCGGAGCGGTTCCAGCCGTACACCCGGGCGAACCGGTGGTGGAAGATCTGGACCCGCGAGTTCGGCCTGTGGACGTGGGGGCTGCGCGAGTGGTTCGTCCTCACCTACATCGCCGGCGCCGTGTTCGTCGCCGGTCAGGTGTACGAGTACATGCGGCTCGTCGAGGAGGGGCACAGCATCTCGTCGAGCTCCTACTGGTCCTCCTTCTACATCACGACCGGCTTCCACGCCCTGCACGTGACGGGCGGGCTCCTCGCGTTCCTGTTCATCCTCGGCCGGGTCTTCGCCGTCAAGCGCTTCGCGCACCACGAGGCGACCAGCGCGATCGTCACCTCGTACTACTGGCACTTCGTCGACGTGGTGTGGATCGGTCTCTTCTTCGTCATCTACGTCCTCAAGTGATGCTTCCGTGATGCAGAGCCCCGCCGCGACCCCGCTCGCCCCAGGAGACCGATCGTGACTGCTCTCGCCGCTCGCCGGCGTCACCCCCTCGCCGGCGTCGTCCTCGTCCTCGCCGGCCTGGTCGCGACGGGCGTCCTCTACGCGCTGTTCGCGCCGGGCCGGGCGAACGCCGCGGACAGCCAGGCGGACGACATCGCCAAGGGCCGGGCACTGTTCGTCGCGAACTGCGCCAGCTGCCACGGGCTCGACGCGGCCGGCCGCAACAACGCGCCGAGCCTCATCGGCGTCGGCGCCGCCTCGGTCGACTTCCAGGTCGGGACCGGACGCATGCCGCTGGAGGCGACCGGCCCGCAGGCGCCGCAGGGCCAGGTCCGGTTCACCCAGGAACAGATCAACCAGCTCGCCGCCTACGTCGCGAGCCTCGGCCCCGGCCCCGGCATCCCCTCCGCGGAGGAGGTCGACCCGGCCAAGGGCGACGCCTCGCGCGGCGCGGCCATCTTCCGCACCAACTGCGCGATGTGCCACAACTTCGCCGGCAAGGGCGGCGCGCTGACCCGCGGCAAGTACGCGCCCAACCTCGACGGCACGACCCCGACCCACATCTTCGAGGCGATGCTCACCGGCCCGCAGTCGATGCCGGTGTTCGACGACCAGACGCTCCCCCCGCAGGACAAGCGCGACATCATCGCCTATCTGAAGACGACGGAGGAGCAGCCGACGCCCGGCGGATTCAGCCTGGGCTTCATCGGCCCGGTGAACGAGGGCCTGGTGGCCTGGGTCGTCGGGCTGGCCGCGCTGATCGGGTGCGCGGTCTGGCTCGGCTCGAAGTCGTCCTGACGAACGTCGTGAACAGTCCCGTACCAGCGACGAGGAGCACCAGGTCATGAGTGGCCACACCCCGGCGCCACCCGGCGCCTCCGGCCGGGAGGTCGTCCCGGCGGATCGCGCGGGCGCGCTGCCGGAGCGGTTCGAGAACCCGGGCCTGCCCGCGCACCGGGCGCGCATGGCCGACGTCGACGCGAAGGCGGCCAAGCGCGCCGAGCGTCAGGTCGCGACCCTGTTCGGGATCAGCGCGATCGGCACGCTGCTGACGCTGGTCTTCTACTTCGCGGTGAAGTTCGACACCCCGATGTCATTCCTGGAGCACCTGAGCCGGCTGCGGATCAGCACCACGGGCCTCGGCGTCGGGCTGTTCCTCGCGCTGTTCGGGATCGGCGCCGGCGCCGTGCACTGGGCCAAGACCCTGATGCCCGACGAGGAGCGGGTCGAGGACCGCCACCTGCTGCGTGGCTCGGACGCCGACCGGGGCGACGCGGTGACGATCCTCAAGGAGGGGGCGTCGGAGTCGGGCCTCGGGCGCCGTCCGCTCATCCGCAACTCGCTCATCGGCGCACTCGCCCTGGTGCCGCTGCCGGCGGTCGTGCTCCTGCGCGACCTCGGGCCGTTGCCGGGCGACGACCTGTCGACGACGTTCTGGAAGTCCGGCATGCGCCTGCTCACCGACCCGCAGATGCAGCCGATCCGCCCGGCGGACATGCGCGTCGGCTCGATCGCGCACATCGTGCCCGAGGGCCTGGACAAGGCGCCGGACTACCTGGAGCAGAAGGCCAAGTCGGCCGTGCTCCTCCTGCGGCTCGACCCGTCCGACCTCGACGCCAAGTCGCAGCCCGGCGCCTACGAGGGGATCGTCGCCTACTCCAAGATCTGCACACACATGGGCTGCCCGGTGGCCCTGTACGAGCAGCAGACGCACCACCTGCTGTGCCCGTGCCACCAGTCCACGTTCGACGTGACGAAGGACTGCAAGGTGATCTTCGGGCCTGCGAAGCGGCCCCTGCCACAGCTGGCGATCACTGTGGACTCGGACGGATATTTGGTGGCGAAGCACGGCTTCACCGAAGCCGTCGGACCGAGCTTCTGGGAGCGTGGATGAGCGCGAGTGCCCGTGCGGCGGGCGACGTCGGCAACTTCCTGGACGAGCGTGTCGGGGCCAGCAAGGCCGTCAAGGGGCTGTTCCGCAAGATCTTCCCCGACCACTGGTCGTTCATGCTCGGCGAGGTCGCGCTCTACAGCTTCATCATCCTGCTGCTGACCGGGACGTTCCTGACGTTCTTCTACGTCCCCAGCGTGGGCCGGACGACGTACGACGGCGTCTACACACCGCTGGCCAACCAGACCGTCTCCGAGGCCTACGCCTCGACCCTGCGGCTGTCCTTCGACGTCCGCGGCGGCCTGCTCATGCGGCAGATCCACCACTGGTCCGCGCTGATCTTCGTCGCGGCCATCGCGGTGCACATGTTCCGCATCTTCTTCACCGGCGCCTTCCGCAAGCCGCGCGAGCTCAACTGGGTGATCGGCACCATCCTGGCCCTGCTGGCGATCGTCGAGGGCTTTGCGGGCTACTCCCTGCCCGACGACCTGCTCTCCGGCACCGGCCTGCGGATCGCCTCCAGCATCATCCTGGCCATCCCGGTGGTCGGTTCGTACCTGAGCTTCTTCGTGTTCGGCGGGCAGTTCCCCGGCGAGATCTTCATCTCCCGGCTCTACACCATCCACGTGCTGCTGCTGCCCGCCATCTTCCTGGCGCTCATCACGGTGCACCTGATCCTGCTGGTCGTGCAGAAGCACACCCAGTACCCCGGGCCGGGCCGCACCAACGAC
>DASQJO010000184.1:0-5678 GCA_035630955.1 Kineosporiaceae bacterium | reverse complement strand
GCTTCGTGCAGCGCCTGCCGCGTCGCCACCTTCTTCCGCTCGCGCAGGCCGGCGGTCGGGGCGGTCATCACGATCACCCTACTCCAGGAAAGAAATGCCCGTCAAGCAAAATTGCAGAGCGCGCAAGTTATGAATGCTTGGGGCATGCAGTGAGAGGCAGGCGCCGGCCATGACCGATCGGGGCGGCGTCGACGCCATCTACGACGGGCTGTCCGCGCTGTTCCGCACGACCCGGCGGGCGCGTCAGCGCTGGTCGGAGGAGCACCCCGGCCTGCCGACCAGAGCCCGTCGACATCGACGCCTGACCCTTCGCCCTCCGGTCGGCGCTGATCATGTGCGCGCGGCCTCCGTCGGGGTGACCCGCGCGCGTGGCGTCTGACGGCTTCCCTGGAGATGCGATACCCCGGGCCGGATACGTGACCGGCTGATCCGGGAGGTCCTCGCCGATGCCCCTACCCTGACGGCCGTGGAGAGCTGGGACGTCGTGGTCGTCGGCGCCGGTCCCGCGGGGAGCAGCGCCGCCTACGCGGCGACCCGCGCCGGCGCTCGGACCCTCGTCGTCGACCGCGCCTCCTTCCCCCGCTACAAGACCTGCGGCGGCGGCCTCGTCGGCGCCACGCTCGCCGCGCTGCCAGCCGACCTCGACGTCCCCGTCCGTGACCGGGTGAGCGCGGCGACGTTCACCCGCCAGGGGCGCCGTGAGGTCACCAAGCGGTCGGTGACGCCGTTGCTCGCCATGGTGAACCGCGCCGAGTTCGACGACGCGCTGCTGCGGCGGGCCGTCGACGCCGGAGCGGAGGCGCGCACCGGGGTCGCCGTCACCTCCGTCGACGAGGACGCCGCAGGCATCGTGGTCCGCAGCCGCGACGGCGACGTCCGGGCGCGGTTCGTCGTGGGTGCCGACGGCAGCGCGAGCCGGACCGCGCGACAGGTCGGCGTCCGGACCGAGCAGGTCGACCTGGGCCTGGAGCTCGAGGTCGAGGCGGGCGAGCACGCCGACCGGTGGCGCGGCCGCATGCACATGGACTGGGGCGCCGCGCCAGGCTCGTACGGCTGGCTGTTCCCGAAGGGCGACCGGCTCACCGTCGGCGTCATCGCGGCGAAGGGCGGCGCCGGCGAGCAACGCCGCTACCTGGAGGAGTACCTCGGACGGCTCGGCCTGGCGGGCGCCCGCGTGCTGCACGACTCGGGGCACCTCACCCGGTGCAGGACGCCGGACTCCCCGCTCGGCGGCGGGCGTGTGCTCCTCGCCGGCGACGCCGCGGGCCTGCTCGACCCCTGGATGCGCGAGGGGATCTCCTTCGCCGTCCGCTCCGGCGCGGCCGCCGGCAGGCTCGCGGCGTCCGGCGCGCGGAGCCCCGACGCCACCGGCGTCCGTACCGCGTACGAGCGATGGGTGACCGGGACGCTCGCGGCGGAGATGACCGCGGGGCGGGCGTTCCTCGGGGCGTTCGAGCGGCGCCCGGGCCTCGTGCACACCGTGCTCACCCGGACACCGGTGGGGTGGGCGGCCTTCCGCCGGATGTGCCTGGGGGCGACGACGCTGCCGTCGCTCCTCGGGCACCGCACCGTCCGGCTCGGCGTCGCGGCGGCCGGCCTCCGCCGGTGACGACGCCGGCGGAACCCGGGGCCCCGCGAGCCGTGGACCGGCGGTCCGGGCGCGCAGCGGTTACGGTCGTCGCGTGGAGATCGGGAGCGACCGCGAGCTCGTCGTCCTGCTGACCGAGGACGGCGTCCCGTGCGGGACGGCGCCGAAGAGCGAGGTCCACCACCGGGAGACCCCGCTCCACCTCGCCTTCTCGTGCTGGGTGCTCGACGAGAGCGGCCGCACCCTGCTCACCCGCCGCGCGCTGGGCAAGCGCACCTGGCCGGGTGTCTGGACGAACACCTTCTGCGGCCACCCCGGGCCGGGCGAGGACATCGCGGACGCTGTGGTCCGCCGGGCCCGGGACGAGCTCGGCTGCTCCCTCGACGACGTGCGGCTGCTGCTGCCCGACTTCCGGTACCGCGCGGTGATGGACGACGGCACGGTGGAGAACGAGATCTGCCCCGTGTACACGGCCCGGCTCGCGACGGAGCCGGTGCCGAACCCGGCGGAGATCGACGGGATGTCGTGGATGCCGCTCGCCGAGCTCCCCGCGCTCGTCGCCGCCGACCCCGGGGGTCTCAGCCCGTGGGCGCAGGAGCAGCTCCCCCGGCTCTCGTCGGTGCTCCTACCGTCCTAGGGCTTGCGGGCGACGACGCCGACGGCCGGCGAGTGGCGGTCGGCCGGCTGCTCACCCGGGTCGGGCCGCCAGCGCGACATGTGCACGAAGCCCGGCTCCACGACCTCGAGGCCCTCGAAGAAGCGCCGGACCTCCGCCCGGGTGCGGCGCTTCATCGGCGTCGTCACCATCTGGTTGTAGCGGCCCGTCGCCTGGGCGGCCTGCTGGCCGCGGACGCCGTCCTCCGCCTCCGGGCAGGAGACGACGAGGTAGCTGCCGGAGGGGACGGGGTCCATGAACCGGCGGACGAGCCCGACCGGGTCGTCCTCGTCGGGGATGAACTGCAGCGTCATGAGCAGCATGACGGCCACCGGCCGGTGCAGGTCGAGCGTGTCGCGGGCCTTGTCGAGGATCATCTCGGCGTCGCGGATGTCGGCGTCGATGTACGCGACGGTCCCCGGCGTCCCGGTGAGCAGTGCCCGCGCGTGGACGAGGACGATCGGGTCGTTGTCGACGTAGACGACCTTTGCCTCCGGGGCGGCGGCCTGCGCCACCTCGTGCACGTTGTTCGCCGACGGGAGGCCCGTGCCGAGGTCGAGGAACTGCGTGACGCCGGCCTCGCGGACGAGGTACCGCACGGCGCGCGCGAGGAACGCCCGGTTCGCCTGGACGCCCGACAGGATCGCCGGGTTGGTCCGGACGACCTGCTCGGCGGCGGCGCGGTCGGCGGCGAAGTGGTCCTTGCCGCCGAGCCAGGCGTCGTACACCCGGGCCGGGTGGGCGACGGAGATGTCGAGCGCCTCGGTGCCGGGTGTCGCCGCCACCCTCTCGGCGTCGCTCACGGAAGACCCCCAGGAGGTCTCGGTGCCCTCGCGGCAGGGCTCGTGCAGCAGGACGTCCGGTTCGCGGTCCGGCGTCCGGGTCGAACATAACCTGCGGTCGGTCCGCCGTGCCAGGGAGCCAGCGTGTCACCCGATCAGCCGAGGTCCACCTCGCCGGTCACGCAGGTCACGGCCCCGCCGCCGGTCCAGATCCGGCCGTCGGCGTCGCGCGTGATCCTGATCCGGCCGTTGCGCCCGATCACGGTCCCCTGTCGCGCGGTGTACGGCGCGTGCAGACGGCCGCTGCCCAGCAGCCACTCCGCGAGGGAGGCGTTGAGGCTGCCGGTCACCGGGTCCTCGCGGACCTCGCCGCCGACCTGGAAGAACCCGCGCACCTCGACGTCCACCGGACCGCCCGGCGCGTATGGGCCGACGATGCCGACGTCGAGGTCGATGGAGCCCGGTCGCACGCTCAGCACGGTGTCGGCGCTGTCGAGCAGGACGCCGAGCCAGCCGGGCCCGTTGTCGACCCAGTTGCTGTCCACGACGGCGCTCTCGTCGACGCCCAGGAACTCGACGACGCGCGCCATCGTCGCCTCGTCGACCGGCCCCGACCGGACGAGCGGCGGCCCGACGAAGGCGCGCCCGCCGTCGACATCCCGGATCGGCACGAGCCCCGCGGCACATTCCTGGACGACGGAGCCGTCGTCCTTCGGCGTCCCGCCGGCCTCGAGCCAGGCGTGGCAGCTGCCGAGCGTCGGGTGCCCCGCGAACGGCAGCTCGGCGGTCGGGGTGAAGATCCGCAGCCGGTAGTCGGCCGCGGGATCCTCGGGCGGCAGCACGAACGTCGTCTCGGAGAGGTTCGTCCACGATGCGAAGCGCTGCAGGAGCTCGTCGTCGAGACCCTCGCCGTCCAGCACCACGGCGACGGGGTTGCCGGCGTACGGGACGGTCGTGAAGACGTCGACCTGGCGGAAGCGGCGGGAGGTCACCGGCACATCCTCACGCACTCTCCCGCTCGTCCCGGTCCAGCCACGTGCACACGCAGACCTCGTTGCCCTCGACGTCGGCCAGGATCCAGAACGACCTGGCGGCGCCGTCGCTGACCAGCACGCCGCCGGCGTCGAGCGCCGCCCGCACCCGCGCCTCGGCCTCGTCGTGGGCGACGGTGACGTCGAAGTGGATCCGGTTGCGCTGCGGGCGCGGGGCGTCCATTTGCTGGAACCACACCGCCGGCAGCTGCCCCGCGGGGTCGACGAGGGCGCCGTGCCCGTCGTCCTCGTACGCCAGGACCGCCTGCCAGAACGGCCGGACGGCGGGAATGTCGAGCGCGTCGACGGCGATCTCGAGCATCTCCACCGGCCGGGCCAGCTCGGCGGACGTGGCGCCACCGGTGGCGTGGCCGGTGGCGGCGAGCGCCGCCGTGATCGAGCCGGCCAGCTCGGTGTCCGTGTCGGTCACCGCGCCGGTCTCGCGGTGCGCGAGGGAGAGCTCGACGCGGTCCGGGCGGAGGTCGGCGCGCAGGTGGCCGTCGGCGCGGTCGCCGCACGCCTCCATTGCGGCGACCGCGACCCGCGCCGCCTCGGCCAGCGAGGCGACGCGCACCGACGTCACGAGGGTGGCCAGCGCGTAGCGCCAGCCGAGGGACTCGACGGCCTGCGACGCCGCCGTCCGGGAGAGCGCGGTCTCGGTCATGCCGGCCACCCTGCCACCCGGGTCCGTCACTCCTTGGCGGGCATCTGCTCGTTGGCGGCGACGAGGCGGAGGTTCGCGCCCATCGGATCCGTGACGTGCGCGATCCGGCCGAACGGGGTGTCCTGCGCCGGCTCGACGACGGACCCGCCGAGCTCGGTGACCTGCGCGACGGCGCGGTCGGTGTCGGCCACGCCGAGATAGACGCCCCAGTGCGGCGGGATCTCCGCGGGCAGGAAGGCGGCGGCGTCCATCACGCCGGCGAGCTGGCCCTCGCCGTCGGCGTCCAGCTGCACGCTGTACCGGAAGTCGTCGGTGTCGCTCAGGGTCTGGGTGCGCCAGCCGAAGACGTCGCGGTAGAAGGTGAGCGCGCCGGCGTAGTCGCGGGTGAGAAGCTCCCACCAGCTCGGCGCGCCCGGCTCGGCGACGCGGCCGAAGCCGTGGTGCGTGCCCGGCTGCCACACTCCGATGGCGGCTCCCGTCGGGTCGACCACGAAGCCCATCGTGCCCATGTCCCCGACCGTCATCGCCGGGACGACGACCTGGGCGCCGGCGGACGTCGCGAGCTCGATCGTCTTCTCGGCGTCGTCCGTGGCGAGGTAGACGGACCAGACGTCGCTGACCGGGGCCTGGTCGTCGGCGCGCATGAGGCCCGCGACCAGGACGCCGTCCTTGCGGAAGTTGATGTAGTTGCCGAAGTCGGGGTTGGGCTCGTCGGCGGTCCAGCCGAAGACGGCGCCGTAGAACGCGCGGGCGCTGTCGAGGTCGGAGGTCTGCAGGTCGATCCAGCAGGGGGCGCCGGTGGTGTGGGAGTCGCGTGCGGGCACGGGCGGATCCTCTCGTCGTCGCGCCGGCGCGCCACGGTCCGGGCGCCGGCTTTCGCAGCTGGGGACGACGGGGCGGGCGGAATCTCATCGGTTCTCCCCCGCCTGGGGTGACGCGGGCCCGCGACGCCGGGCCG
>DASQJO010000183.1:0-3053 GCA_035630955.1 Kineosporiaceae bacterium | reverse complement strand
GCCGCAGCCACGCCGGCGCGGTGGCGGCGAGCCTGCGGACGACGTCCAGCCCGTCGCGGCCGCCGTCGAGGGCGGTCCGCGGTTCATGGTCGCGGGCCTCGGGTGGCATGAGGCGGACGGCGTCACTGGGGACGTACGGGGGACTCGCGACGATCACGTCCACGCCGGCGCGGAGCCTGCCGGGCAGCGCGTCGAGCAGGTCCCCCGCGTGCACGGAGGCGACGCCCGCCAGGGTCTCGCGGGCCGCGCGGACGGCGGCGGGGTCGACGTCCGCGGCGTGGAGCTCGGCGTGCCGTCCGGCGAGCCGTGCGGCGAGGGCGGCCGCGACGGCACCCGAGCCGCAACACACGTCGACGACCACCGGTGCGGGAAGCTGCTCCAGCATCGCGACGGCCTCGTCGACGAGCAGGCGGGTGCGTCGCCGGGGCACGAAGACGCCGGGGGCGACGGGCACCCGCAGGCCGTCGAACTCCGCCCACCCGAGGACGTGCTCGAGCGGCTCGCCACCCACGCGGCGCCGCAGCAGCCGGGCGAGCTCCTCCGGCGTGCGCGCCTGTTCGCGGAGGAGCCGCGCCTCGTCCTCCGCGAAGACGCACCCGGCCGCGCGCAGGGCGGCGACGAGATCGTCCGTCACTCAGCCGGTGACCAGCTGGAGCGGGGCGTCCGTGACGACCGAGACGAGACGGCCGGCCACGTCCGTGGTGATCGTGAGCGGACGGCCGGCGACGCGCAGGCCCTCGGCGCGGACGCCGCCGATCGGCGCCGGCTGGATCGGCCGGATGTCGAGCGTGCCGTTGGGGACGTCGGGCTGCAGGCCGAGCACGGCGGTCAGCAGGACGACGACCGACGCCGCCGCCCACGCCTGCGGCCGGCACGCCGCGGGGTAGGGCACCGGTTCCGGCACCTCCCAGCGGCTGTCGCCGCCCCACAGCTCGGGCAGCGGTCCGGGCAGCGCCAGGCCCGCCGCGAGGATGCCCTCGATCAGCTCGAGCGAGTGGAGGATGTGACCGCTGCGCGCCAGTCCCAGGATCGCGATGGCCGTGTCGTGCGGCCAGACCGTGCCGCAGTGGTAGCGCGACGGGCCGTACCCGCCGGCGCGCGACGACATCGTGCGCAACCCGTAGGCGCCGGACAGCTCGGGCGAGGCGATGCGCCGGGCCACGACGTCGGCCTCGTCGGCGTCCAGGATGCCCGTGCCCAGCAGGTGGCCCATGTTGCTGGCGACGGCGTCCACCGGCGTCCCGAACCGGTCCAGCGCCATCGCCGGATAGGGGCCCTCGGCGTCCTCGACCCAGAACGAGCTCCGGAAGCGCTCCTGCAGCCGGGTGGCCCACGCACGCCACCGGTCGCCGCCCTCGCGCCCGAAGGCGTCAAGCAGTGCCGCGCCACCGATCGCGGCCTCGTGGGCATAGCCCTGGACCTCGGCGAGTGAGACCGGCGGGAGCGCGAGTCGCCCGTCGCGGAAGCGGACGGCGTCGGGCGAGTCCTTCCAGCCCTGGTTCGCGAGACCGGTCGCGTTGCGGCGGCTGTAGGCGACGAAGCCCTCGCCGGTGGTGTCCTCGAGCCATGCGAGCGCGGACTCGAGGGCGGGCAGCAGGGGCTCGACGTCCTCGGCGGGCAGGCCCCAGCGCCAGGCCTCGTGCAGCAGGCAGATCCACAGCGGCGTCGAGTCGATGCTGCCGTAGTACAGCGGCGGGATGCGCAGGCCGGCGCCGTTGTCCAGGACGTCGCGCCGCAGCTCGTGGAGGATCTTGCCGGGCTCCTCCTCCGAGACCGGGTCGTCGTCCGTGCCCTGGAGCCGGGCGAGCGTGCGGAGGGTTCCGCGGGCGAGGCCGGTGCCGAGCGGGAGCAGCATCCGGGCGGCCCAGAGGCTGTCGCGGCCGAACAGGGTGAAGAACCACGGCGCGCCCGCGGCGAGGAAGACGTCGTCCGGGGTCTCCGGCGTCGACATGCGCAGGCCGTGCAGGTCGTCCAGGCATCGGCTGAGGAGCCGGTTGAGGCGCCGGTCGTCGGCGCGGACGTCGGGGTTCTCCCACGTCGGCGCGCCCGGTGGGCGGGTGACGGCGGCACCGGCGTCGTCGATGCGGACGCTCCACTCGAGGCTGACGCGGTCGCCCTGGTCGAGGTCGACGGACCACACGAGCGCGCCCGCGGCCGGGTAGAGCGTCGCGCCCGGAGCGGTGACCGTGACCCGGGTGTCACCGTGCGCCCAGACGAGCGCGCCGTCGACCTCCTTGGCGACCGCCTGCTGCCCGAGCGCGCCGAACTTGACGCGGTCGACGTCGAGGAGGTCGGTGCCGAGCTCGAGGCGCAGCCCCGTCCGCACGGGCATGCCGGCCCACGAGGTGACGACGATCTCCTCGTGGAGCCGGCCCGGCGTGATCTCCCGGATCCGCTCGACCCGGACGCTGGGGTCCGCGACGGGGTCGCCGACGTTGCGCGCGAAGGCGACGAACCTCGCCCTGCCGGCGCCGTCGGCAGCGCCCAGCACCGAGTCCGGGAGCTCACCGCCGACGGTCAGCCGGAGCCGCGAGATCGCGCGGATGTCCGCGTGGAACAGCCCCTGTGCCCCCTCGCCCGGCGCGGCCGCGTCGAGGTCACCGGATCTGCTGCACAGCAGCACGCTCGGGGCCGCCGCCACCACGACATGGTGGTGCAACAGCGGCTGGCGAGGATCGCCTGCCTGCGGTGTCTCCGGGACCGGCGTGCGCCGGGGGCGGGGTGTCACCGCATCGGCTCGTGCAGAAGTCGACACCTGGGACCTTTGTGATCGAGGAGCGGGCGGAGCGGGCGGCGGCGTACGGGCGGGCCGATGGCCGGAGCCGGACGGAGCGGGCCCACCGGACGAAGGGACCTCCGGCGGGGGTGGGGCCGACCGTTGCGTTCCGGCCCGAACGGTGCGTCAAGCCTGCCGCAGGTGGGGGGTGCCTGCCCGGCGAACGGTCGCATCACGGAACCAATTGGCCCGTTCCGGTGATGTCGGGTCTGCCCCTGCTGGCTCTCTTCCGTCGTCGATGCCGCGGTCAGTGCCGTCCGATGACGATCGGGAGGAC
>DASQJO010000182.1:0-1741 GCA_035630955.1 Kineosporiaceae bacterium | reverse complement strand
GTGCCGCGCGATCTCCTGGACGGCGGACTTCAGGCGGAAGGCCCGGTCGGCGGCGTCGACCAGCTCGGAGTGGTCGAGGTTGATCTCGAACTGCCCGGCGGCGAACTCGTGGTTGGCGGCCGTCACCCGGAGCCCGGCGTCCCGCAGGTGCCGCAGCATCGTGACGAGCAGGCCGCGCGGGTCGCCCTTGCGTCCGACGACGTACACGTTGCCCGGCTCGTCGGCGTACCGCCGCCACGACCCGTCGTCCGCCTGCTCGCAGACGAAGAACTCCAGCTCCGGGCCGACGACGGCGGTGAGACCGAGTTCGGCGAGCCGCTGCGACACCCGCCGCGCGACGTGCCGGGGCGCCTCCTCCGCGGGTCCGCCCTCGTGGGCGTGCGCCTCGCCGACGCACCACGCGGCGCCGGGCTCCCAGGGCAGCGGCGTCAGCGTGGACAGGTCGGGCACCACGCTGATGTCGGGCAGCCCGGCGTCCAGGCCGCCGTGCACCGGGACGACGTCCCCGCGCGGCGTCGTGTGGTAGACGGCGCGGCAGAACGCGAGCCCGTGGCCGACGGCCCGCTCGAGCTCGTCGACGAGCACGTCGCGCCCGCGGTCGACGCCGATCATGTCGGCGTACGAGACGCGGACGACGTCCACGCCCTGCTGCCGCAACCGGGCGACGACCTGCCCGACGTCCTGCTCGACGACGCTGTCGACAGCCATCTGTACCCCTTCAGGCGAGGGCCACGGGAAAGGTCTTGATCCCGTTGACGAAGTTCGAGCGGACCCGGGTCACCGGTCCCGTCCGGCGGAGCGTGGCGGGCAGCCGGGGCACGAGCTCCTCCAGCATGATCCGCAGTTCGAGCCGGGCCAGCTGGTTGCCCAGGCAGAAGTGTGGCCCGCCCTTGCCGAACGCGACATGGTCCACGCGGCGGCGCAGCACGTCGAACCGGTACGGCTCGTCGAAGACGCGCTCGTCGCGGTTGGCCGAGGCGAACCACGCGACGACCTTGTCGCCGGCCCTGATGGTGCGTCCGTGCAGCTCGACGTCGCGGGTCGCCGTGCGGCGGAAGTGGTAGACGGGCGACGCCCAGCGCAGGCACTCCTCGACGGCGGGCGCGATCAGCGACGGCTCGTTCTGCAGGGTCGCCAGCTGGTCGGGGTGGTCGAGCAGCGCGTCGATCGTGTGCGAGATCGCGTGCCGGGTCGTCTCGTTGCCCGCGACGACGAGCAGCAGGAAGTAGCTGCGGAAGTCGTGGTCCGACAGCGGCACGCCGTCCTCGGGGACGTGGTTGACGAGCCGGCTGACGAGGTCGGAAGCGTCGCCGCCGCGGCGCCGGCCCGCGAGCTCGAAGCCGTACTCGAACACCTCGACCGCCGCGGGTGAGCGGAACGGCAGCAGCCGGTACTGCTCCGACTCCTCGCTGTCGGCGAGGACGTCCGCGTAGTCGGGGTCGCTGTTGCCGATCATCCGGTTGCCCCAGGCGATGAGCTGGCCGGTGTGGTCCGCCGGGACGTCGAGCAGCCGGACGAGCACATTGATCGGGAAGTCCGCGCTGATGTCTTCCACGACGTCGAAGGAGCCCTTGGCGACTGCGGCGTCCACGGTGACGCGGGCCAGGCCGCGCAGAAAGGTCTCGTAACCGGCGAGGCCCTTCGGGGTGAACTCGTCCTGCAACAGCCGGCGCAGCGCCCGGTGCCGGTCGCCGTCGGTCTCGAGCATGGACCGCCGCACCTCGAGCTGCTCGGCGTCCAG
>DASQJO010000181.1:0-7383 GCA_035630955.1 Kineosporiaceae bacterium | reverse complement strand
CGCCCCGGTCGGCCCGGCGGGCGAACCAGGCGAGGGCGAGCAACGCGAGCGGCCAGCCGATCAGGGCAGCGACGTAGGGGTCGTCGACCCAGAGCACGGCGAGCAGGACGGCGACCGCGAGGCCGCGTGTCACGGCCGGGCTCGCCGGGCGCCGGCCGGGGGCCGGGCCCTGCAGGCACCGCCCGGCCCACGCCACGACGACGAGCCCGAGACCGAGCTCGACGTTCCGCGAGTTCGGCAGCGCGACGAGGTAGCTCCCGACGCCCCCGCTCAGGGTGAGCACCCAGCCGAGCGCGAGGACGGCGTCCCGGCGCCGCCGGGACGCCGCGAGGCCAGCCTGCGCTGCGAGCGTCCAGACCGCCCAGCCCGCGAGGACGGCGGTGACGGCGCCGAGCGCGGCCGACTCCACCAGGACCCGCGCGGCCGGGGCGAGCGGGAGCGCCTCGACGGGCACGTACACCGGCAGCTTGAGCAGCCAGGTGTCGGGCGGCAGGTAGGCGCGGTCGTGCCCGACGGCGAACCAGGTCCGGACGATCGACTGCTGGGCGACCGAGTCCGACGTCAGCGCCCACGCGTCCCGCCGCAGGACGATCGCCAGGCACACCGGCACGACGAGGGCCAGCACCGCGGCGACCCGGGCCGGCCGGGGCGCCCACACGCTCGTCAGGAGGGTGCGGCGCCTCGGCATCGCGGGGTCCGCGGTCCCGAGGACCTCGCGCCGCGCGAGCGTCGTCACCGGCGCCATGATGCCGCAGGGCGCACACCGGACACGGTCGCGAGCGCCCGGAGGCCGTGTGCCAAGGTTGACGTCATGAGCAACCAGCCAGGCCGGGCCGCTCGCCCGGCCCTCGACCTGCGCGGTGCCGTCGACCTGAGTGCTCTCGCCCGGCGGTCCTCCCCGCCCGCCGGCTCGCCGTCCGACGGGGGCGACGGCGCGGGTCCCCCCGCGACCACGGCGGAGGGGGCGGGCGCCCCGGTCGTCGCCGTCACCGAGGCGACCTTCGCCCGCGAGGTGATGGAGCGGTCGAACAGCGTCCCGGTCGTCATCGACTTCTGGGCCACCTGGTGCGAGCCCTGCAAACAGCTGTCGCCCGCGCTGGAGCGCCTCGCCGCGGAGTTCGGCGGCCGCTTCCTGCTCGCGACCGTCGACGTCGACGAGAACCAGCAGCTCGCCCAGGCCTTCGGCGTCCAGTCCATCCCGACCGTGGTCGCCGTCCTCAAGGGCCGGGTGCTCCCGCTGTTCGCCGGCGCGCTGCCGGAGTCGCAGGTCCGCCAGTACCTCACCGAGGTGCTCCGGGTCGCCGAGGCCAACGGGGTCACCGGCCGGGTGCAGGTCGCGGACGCCCCCGAGCCGGTCGACACCGAGCCCGTCGAGGAGCCGCTTCCGCCGCTGCACCAGGCCGCGTACGACGCGATCGAGGCCGGGGACTACGACGCCGCCGTCGAGGCGTACGAGCAGGCGCTGCGCGAGAGCCCGGCGGACGACCTCGCCCGCGTCGGCCTGGCCCAGGTCCGGCTGCTGCGGCGGACAGCGGACGTCGACGTCTCCCAGGCCCGGGCCGCCGCCGCGGCGAACCCCGAGGACGTCGACGCGCAGATCCTCGCCGCGGACGTCGACCTGCTCGGCGGCCACGTCGAGGACGCCTTCCTCCGGCTCGTGGACACCGTCCGCCGCACGTCCGGCGCGGACCGCGAGCGGGTGCGGAGCCACCTCGTGGAGCTGTTCGACGTCGTCGGCAACGACGACCCCCGCGTGCCGGCGGCGCGTCTCGCGCTCGCGAACGCCGTCTTCGCCTAGGGATCTCGCCCGACGTCAAGGACCGGACCTCGTCCGTTCGGTCCAGTCGAAGCTGAGCGCGCACGACTGCTGACGCTCAGTGACACGATCCAGGACGTGGCACGCATCTTCGTCGTGGGTGCCGGCGTCGTGGGGACCGCCGTGGGGCGGGCGTTCGTCGAGGCCGGACACCACGTGACCCTCGTGGACATCGCACCCGACCGCGTCGAGACGCTCCGCGCCGAGGGCCTGGACGCCGTCGGGCGCCTCGACCTGCGCGGGGAGCCCTCGTCGTACGTCGTCCTCACGGTGCCGACGCCGGCGACGCCGCAGGGGTACGACCTGCGCGCGATCGCCGCGGGCGCCTCCGACGTCGGACGCGCGATCGGCGAGGCCTGGGCGCACGGGCCCGCCGCCGGCCGGCACAGCACGCGCCGGGAGGCGCGTGCCGACCAGGCCCGCGCCGACCAGGCGGGGCTCCCGGTGGAGAGCCATCCCGTGCACACCGTCGTGGTGCGCTCGACCGTCCCGCCGGGCACGACGAGGGAGCTCGTGGGTCCGGCCGTCGCGGCGGCGTCCGGCACCGCGGAGGGCGTCGGGTTCGCGCTCGCCGCCAGCCCCGTGTTCCTGCGCGGGGCCAGCGCGGAGGACGACGCCCGCTGGCCGTGGATGACCGTCGTCGGCGCGACCAGTCGCCGTGTCGGCGAGCGTCTGCGGGCGCTGCTCGAGCCCTTCGGCGGCGACGTGCGGGTGGTCGACCGCCCGGAGACCGCGGAGCTCGTCAAGTGCGCCCACAACCTCTACAACGCCACAAAGATTAGCTTCTGGAACGAGATGTGGCTGGTGGCGACCCGGCTCGGCCTGGATGCCGACGAGGTCGCCGGCATCGTGGCACGCAGCGCCGAGGCCTCGCTCAACCCGGTCTACGGCCTGCGTGGCGGCGCGCCCTTCGCCGGCGGGTCCCTGCCGAAGGACGCCGACGGCTTCCTCGCGTTCGCCCGCGAGCTCGGCCTGCCCATGCGCATGCTCGACGCCGTCCTCGACGTCAACCGCCGCCTCGGCGAGCGCGTGGACGGCGAGCTCGAGGCCCTGGCCGGTGCTCCGGGCCGGGTGCTCGACCTGCGCGACGAGGGGGCGGATGCCGTGCGCCCGGGGCCGGCCCACGCCCGGCGCGCGGAGGTCTGGTGAGCGGCCGGTGATCGCCGCCGCGCTGGCGGCGGGAGTCGCGGCGGGGCTCGGGGCCGCGACGCTCGCCACCGGCGGGGGCAGCGGGGCCTCGGTGGCCGAGCTGCCCGGCGTCCCGGCGGTGCACCTGCTCGCGCACGGCCGCGTGCTCGTGCTGCGGCCGCACCGACTGCAGGTGGCCGTCGACGGGCGGATCCGCCGCGAGATCCCGGTCGCCCAGCCGCTCGACCTCGCCCGGCTGCCGGACGTCGTGCACGACCCCGCGTTCGCCTCCAGCCCCGGGCCCGGTGTCGTCCGGCTCGGGGCGGTCCTCGTTCAGCGGCCGGACACGACCGTGGAGGCCGGGGACGGCGGCGGCCGGCTGCGGCTCGAGCTGGCCGACACCGGCGGCGCGGGCCCGGGCCGGATCACCGGCACGCGAGCCGCGCTGCGGCTGCGGTCGGTCACGGTGACCGCGTCCGGCGTCGCGCCGATCGCCGCGGTCGCCGCCGGTCTGCGCTACCTGCACCAGAGCGACCTCGAGCTCGACGACGTCACCCTCGACGGCCTGGGCGGCATCGGACGCACCGGCGTCCCGGCCCTGCGCACCGACGGCGGCGGCCGGGTCCGGCTGCAGGCGGTGCGCGTCGTGGGCCGGGGCCGCGGCGTCACGATCGAGGACGCCGTCGGCGCCCGGATCAGCGACTTCACCGCGAACGGCCTGGGCGGGGACGCGTTGGTCGTGTCCGGCGGTGCGGGCACCCGGATCAGCGGGGTCCGTGCCGACGGGCTCGGCGCCGCCGGCGTCCGCCTGCACGACACGCTCGGCGCCGGACTCGCCGACGTCAGGGTACGGACGAGCGGGATCGCCCTCGGCGTCGAGGGCGGCGACGGCGTCGTGGTCCGGGGCGGTGCGCTCGAGGGGGGCAGGGCCGCCGTGCGCGCCGTCGACGGCCAGGCGGTCGTCCTCGACGGTGTGACGACGACGGGTCCGATCCGCGGCGCCACCGTCACGGGCCCCGGGGCGGCCGGCTCGGGGGTGCCCGGCTCCGGCTCGCCCTCGCGGTGGCGTCCGGTCGAGGGCGCCGGCGTCGTCACCCTGCTCGTCCTCGCGGGCGCCGTGGTCCTCGAGGCGGCGCGCTCGCGGCGGCGGCGGTCGCTGCCGTCGGGCTGACGGGCGCGTCGGCCGATCCGGGTAACGCGGGTGGCCCTCCCGACGTTCGGACGTCTGCCCGAGGTCAAGTCGTTACCCCATCGTGTTCATTCCAATACTGTGAGTTCGGTTCGGTGGACGTCGCCGGGCGCTCGAGCAGGCACGACCCACGGAGGACCGGGTGTCAGCGTCGCGTCACGTGCAGGACCTCGATCCGGTGGCAGTCTCGAGGACGGGCGCCGTCGCGGCCGTGCCGGCCGTCGACGTGGAGGCGTTGCGGCTCGCACCGTTCCCGGTGGCCCGGCCCCGGACCTCCCTACGTGCCGCCCTGGAGATGCCGCCCGAGCGCGAGCCGACCTTCGACGAGCTCCTGCACGGCGAGGGCGAGCACACCCGCGGCGCGCGCCGTCCCTGGTCCGGCATGTTCGGGCACCGCAGGGCCGCCCGCGCGAGGGGCGCCCGGTGAGCGGCCCCGGCGACGGCGACCTGCCGACCTGGGAGCAGCTGCTCACCGGCGCCGGCCACGGCGTCGGCGTCTGTGTCGGGCCTCCCGCCAGGGCACGGCGGTTCGGAACCGCCACCGCCCGGCACGTCCGCGCCTGGGCCGCCGACGGGGCCTGGGCCTGGCCGGACGACGGTGCTCCCTGCCTGCCGCACGACTGGGAGGCCCGGTGGGCCGAGATCGTGCGCGACCTGCGGGGGCGGACGGCTGCGGACGAGCGGGGCAGTCGGACCGCCATGTCCTGGCGGGAGGCGTGGGAGTGGACCGCGGCCGCGACGGTATGCGCCGCGGCGGCGAGCGCGTTGCTCCGCTGAAGGAACGCCACAGGTCGATCACCGACGTCCCGCCCGAGGACGAGCGAGAGGGCCGGCCCGTGGTGTCGGACCGGCCCTCCCGTGCCGGCAGGAGCCGCCCCCTCCGACGGCTCCGCCTGGCAGGCAGGTGACCCGGTTCGCCGCTCGGGTCACTGCACGACCTGCGATCGGCGCGACGGCACCGCCGCGCGCCTGGGTGGATGTCAGCGCGAGGCGCAGCTCGTCACTGTGAGTCCACTCTTCGTCACGGAGAGGAGACTATCGAGGAGGCGGGCCGGAGGCCACCAGATCGTCGTAACTCATCGACACCCTAGGTCGACGCCGAGTAATCAGTCGACCGACGGGAAGCGTCTCCCGGCGCCGCTGCCGCGAGTGGGAGCGGCGGTTGCGGCGGCGGCGCCGGGAGAGCTGAGGCGATGACCGGCTGGCGGCCCACCGGTCCGGTCATCGCCGTTCGGTCCGGAACCGCCGATGTGGTCACGTATCGTGCCCGTAACGTCATCCAGCGTTCCGGCGATGAAGGTGTCAGCCGCCCGTGGCGGCCGACGGTGCCCTGTGGGGAGGGCGGGTCGGACGGACCGGAACGGCGTCCCGCGTCCGTGCTGGTGCGCTTCGGATCGACGTCCGGACTCCGCACCGAGAGGGGTGGACCATGACCGCCGGCTCCGGCTGGTTCGGGGGGCCGAAGACGGCGTCGCGCGTTGCGTCGCCGGCCCCGCCCACATGGGGAGGGGCGACCGCTCTCGCCTCGAGGAGAGCCCCTGCGTGGTCCATGCACGCAGCGTCGTGTGCCGTGCGCCCACGGCGACAGTTGCAGGTCCGACCAGCTTGGCGAGCCACGACGGCGATAGTCGGGCTAGTCGTCGACATGGCGGCTCGCGTCGGTCTCCGGAGGTGCCCGGCGTGAACGTCGACAGCGGCCGGGACCCGGTGGCCCTGGATCCCGAGCTGTGGCAGCGGTCCGACGTCCGGCGGGCGCTCGCGGCCCGCGACCTCGCGACCGTCTTCACCCTCCTGCGTCGCGTCGGCACGTCGCAGCGGAGGATCGCCACCCTGACCGGGCTCGCCCCCTCGGAGGTCTACGAGATCAGCCGGGGCCGCCGCGTGATGGCCTACGACGTGCTCTGCCGGATCGCCGACGGCCTCGGCGTCCCCCGCGGCCACCTCGGGCTGGCCTACGACAGCGAGACGGCCGCCTTCGTCGGCGCCGCCGACGGCTTCCGTTCACCGGGCACGGGGCGGACCGACCTCGACGAGGTCGCGGCCCTGCTCGCACACGCCGCCGAGGTCGCCGTCGGCATGGACGAGGGCCCTGCGGCGCTGCGCTGGACCGCTCCGCAGGAGGCCGGGACGCCGGTGCCCGGCCGGGTCGCGAGCGGGGACGTCGACCAGATCGAGGCGATCACGTCGGCGCTGCGGGGCCTCGACTACGGGCACGGCGGCGGGGCCTGCCGGGAGGCGGTCGTCGCGCAGACCCGCTGGGTCCACCAGCTCCTGCAGGCTGACGCCGCGGACCACGTCCGCCACCGGCTCGTGCTGGCCTGCGCGGACCTGGACAACCTGGCCGGCTGGACGTCGTTCGACGTCGGCCTGTTCGGCGCCGCCCGCGGCTACTTCGCGCGTGCGCTCACCCAGGCGCGGCGGGCCGGGGACGCCTCGCTGATCGCGAACGTGCTGTACCGCGCGGGCCGGCTGCACCTGCACCAGGGGCTCACCAGGGAGGCGCTGCGGTTCTTCCAGCTGGGCAAGATCGCCGCGGCCGAGTGCTACTGCTCGGTGACGGTGGCCATGCTGTCGGCCAACGAGGCCTGGGCGTACGGCGTCCTCGGCGACACCCGCCGCGCCCTGGCCGCGCTCGCGCGAGCCGAGGAGGAGTACGCGCGCGCCGCCGGCCCCACAGCGCCGTGGGTCAGCTTCTTCGGCCCCACGGATCTGGAGGCCCTCGCCGGCATGACCCACCTGGAGCTCGGCGCGCACGAGCCGAGCCGGCTGGCGCGGGCGCGCGCCAGCCTCGCCGCCGCCCTCGCCGCGCGCGGCAGCGACATGGCGCGCAGCCGCACCTTCGAGCTCACCGCGCTCGCGGTCGCGGTGCTGCACGACGGCGAGCGCGACAGCGGCCTCGCGCTGGGGGAGGAGGCGGTCGACCTGGCGGAGCGGGTCCGGTCGGTCCGCGTGCTCGACCGGCTCCGGCCGCTGCGCCGCGCCGCGGCCGAGGCCGGTGGGTCCGGCGGCCGCGACCTCGCCGAACGGATCCGGCTGGCGGCGGCCGGATGACGGTCGCCCGGTTGGGCGGGGTCCCTCGTCCGCCGGCCCGCCGCGGCCTGCGGGGACGTCGCGGCCCGGTCAGGCCGATCGCGCTCACGGCCGACGGGATCGCCGCCGTCACCACGGCGGTCGGGCGCCTCACCGGCCTGCCCACCGGGGACGCGGAGCTGGTGAAGTTCACCAACAATGCCGTCGTCCGGCTGCCCCG
>DASQJO010000180.1:0-4976 GCA_035630955.1 Kineosporiaceae bacterium | reverse complement strand
CCTGGGGCGCGCTAGATCGCGCGTGGGCGGCCCGCCACCAGGGCCTCGGGCCCGATCTCGGCGACGGAGCGGCAGCCGGACAGGCCCATCGTCAGGTCGAAGTCGGCAGCGAGGTTGCGTAGGACCTCGCGCACGCCGTCCTCGCCGGCGATCGCCAGGCCGTAGGCGTAGGGCCGGCCGATCATCACCGCGCGGGCGCCGAGCGCGAGCGCCTTGAAGACGTCGGCGCCGCCGCGCACGCCGGAGTCGACGAGCACCGGCGCGCGGCCGGCGACCGCGTCCACCACGCCGGGCAGCGCGTCGAGCGACGCGACGGCGCCGTCGACCTGGCGGCCGCCGTGGTTGGAGACGACGATGCCGTCGACGCCGTGCTCGAGCGCGAGCCGCGCGTCGTCCGGGTGCTGGAGGCCCTTGAGGACGATCGGCAGCGACGTCCGCGCCCGCAGAGAGGCGAGGTCCGCCCAGGTCAGCGACGGGTTGGAGAAGACATCGAGGAACGTCTGCACCGCCGCTCGCGGCAGCGGGGAGCGCAGGTTCTCGCGGCGGCCGCCGGGGTGGTGCCCGGCGAGCGAGAGCAGTGTCGCCACGGCGGCGGGCCCGGGTCGCGGCGCAGGGCCCAGCGGATCGGGGCCGGCCGGAGCGGAGGCGGCACGGTCGCGCACCCGGGCCTGGAAGACCGGGTCGCTGGTGTACTGCGCGAGGCCCTCGCCGCGCGCGAACGGCAGCGATCCGAGGTCGAGGTCCCACGGCCGCCAGCCGAGGGTGTGGGTGTCGAGCGTGACGACGATCGCGTCCGCGCCGATCGCCTCGGCGCGCCGCACGAAGCTCGTGACCAGCTCCTCGTCGCGGGACCAGTAGAGCTGGAACCAGCGCGGCGTCGCCCCGAGCGCGGCCGCGATCTCCTCCATCGGCCGTGACGCCTGCGTCGAGATCACCATCGGGACGCCGACCGCCGCGGCGGCGCGCGCCACGGCGACGTCGGCGTCCCGGTGCGCCACGCCGAGCACGCCGACCGGCGCCAGCAGGAACGGCGACGTGAGGCGCCGCCCGAGCAGGTCGACCGAAAGGTCGCGGACCGCGACGTCGCGGAGCATGCGCGGCACGAGCCGGTAGCGCTCGAACGCCGTCTCGTTGGCCCGCGCCGTCCGCTGCTGACCCGCGGAACCGGCGACGTACGCCCAGCCCCGGCGTCCCATCCGGCGGCACGCGGCGGCCGCGAGGTGCGCCGGTTCGACCGGCACCGGGGGCCGGCGCCCCAGCGCGCCGTCCCGGTAGATCCGCCCCTGCACGAGGCGGCCGGGGCTCGGGACGGGGTCCGCTGCGGCAGCGGCCTCGATGGCGTCGGTCGGAACTCCTCGTCGGGTCATGCCCGACATGATTGCCCGCGCTGCCGGGCGGCGGCAGACCCCCGGTGCTTGGATCGGGGCATGACCACCGTGTGCGTCACCGGTGCCGCCGGCAAGGTCGGCCGCTGGACCGTTCTGGACCTGCTGCAACACGGCTACGACGTGGTCGCCACCGACCTCGGCCCGCGTCCGGCCTTCCTGCCCGGGGAGGCGGAGGCGGCATACCTGGCAGCGGACCTCGAGGACTACGGCGACACAGCCGAGGTGCTGGCCGGCTGCGACGCTGTCGTCCACCTCGCGAACGTGCCGGCGCCGGGGCTCGTGCCGCCGGCGCGGACCTACACCCGCAACACCGCGATGAACGGGAACGTCTTCCTGGCGGCCGCGCAACTGAGCCTGCGCCGGGTGGTGTGGGCGTCGAGCGAGACGACGCTCGGCCTGCCCTTCGACGTCCCGCCCCGGTACGTGCCTGTCGACGAGGACCACTACCCCATCCCCACCAGCACCTACGCCCTCTCGAAGATCGTCGGCGAGACGACGGCCGAGCACGTGGCCGCATGGTCCGGCATCCCGTTCGTCGCGCTGCGGCTGTCCAACGTGATCCTTCCGGAGGCGTACGCGGACTTCCCGAGCTGGCAGGGCGACCCGCAGGCACGACGGTGGAACCTCTGGAGCTACATCGACGTCCGGGACGCGGCGACCGCGTGCAGGCTCGCGCTCGAGGCCGACGTCTCCGGCGCGCGGAGCTACGTCATCGCCAACGCGGACACCGTCATGCAGACCCCGACGTCGGAGTTGCTCGACGCCGTCTTCCCCGGCGTCTCGCGGCGCCGCGAGATCAACGGCAACGTGTCGTTGTTCTCGATCGAGAAGGCGCGCGCCGAGCTCGGCTTCGAGCCGCTGCACACCTGGCGCGACGAGGTCGAGCTCGCCTGAGCCGGCGGCCTTGCGGCGCCGGGCGTGCTTTGCGCCTCCGGACGCCGATGGCCTTCCGCCCCCGACCGCGCTTTGCGTACGCGGTGCTCGCATTCAGGGTGCAGAAACGTGCACCCTCGCGCGCAAAGCGCAGCGGGAGGCGTGCGGCCGCGTGCGCAAAGCGGCGTCGCGTGCGGAGAGCTCAGAGATCCGCGAGGGCCCCATGGACGGCGTCGTGGACGGCGGCGCGGATCCGGGCGTGCACCTCACGAAGGCCGTCGCGCGTCGTCCGCAGCTCGACCACGCTCGTCCCGGGCGGCGGCGACTCCAGCGCGTCGGCCAGGTCGGGCACGCCGTCCACCAGGCGATGCGGGACGCCGTACGCGGCGCAGAGCGCGGCGACGTCGACGCCGTGCGGCGTTCCGAACAGCCGCTCGAAGGCGGCACCCTCCGCGGCTCCCTGCGTGGCGAGCTCGCCCTGCTCGAGGAGGCTGAAGATCCCGCCGCCGTCGTCGTTGAGCACCACGACCTGCAGGTGCGGCCGCTCCTCGCCCGGCGGGACGAGCAGCGCGTTCGCGTCGTGCAGGAAGGCGAGGTCGCCGACCAGTACGCGCACGAACGCGCCACCGAACGCGGCGCCCGACGCCGTCGAGACCGTGCCGTCGATGCCCGCGAGGCCGCGGTTGGAGAGGACGCGCAGGCCCCGGGGGATCCGGTGGACGACGAGGTCGAGGTCGCGGACGGGATTGCTGGCCGCCACCACGAGCGTGTCACCGGGCCGGGCGGCCAGGGCGACGGCGCGGGCGACGAGCGGACCCGCCGGCAGCTCGGGATGCTCGGTCAGCAGGTCGTCGAGCACGGCGTCGAGGCCGCCGCGCGCGGCGAAGGACGCCAGCGCCCACCGTCGCGCCCACCCGCGGTCCTCGCCGGCCGGCGGCAACGCGGCGAGGTCCAGCGGGGCGACGCGGCGAGCAGGGCGGCCGGGGTCGGGCCGGTCGTGCCCAGCGGCGACCAGCACGAGCTCGACGTCGGACCGGTTGAGCAGCCGCGTCACCGGCCGCGACAGCGTCGGACGGCCGTAGACGACGGCGCGCTCGACGGCCCCGCCGAGCTCGGGCAGTTCGAGCAGGAGACGGTAGGCGGCGACGGCGTCCGGACCTGCCGCACCCGACGACGGCTCGGCGAGCAGCGGCCAGCCGGCGGCGAGCGCGACGTCGCGGGCCTGCGCGCCTAGCCCGGCGTCCGCGCCGTCGCCCGCCACGACCACCGTCCGGGGCCCGGGCTCGACGATGCCGGACGCCGTCTGCACCTCCGCGGTGCGCGGCTGGACGGTGAGCTGGAGCTCGCCGGCCTCGTCGTCCGGCAGGAGCGGCTCGGTGAAGCCGAGGTCGAGGTGCACGGGCCCGCGCAGTCGCCGAGCGGCCGCGACGACGTCGACGAGAGCGCGCAGCGCGGCGTCCGGGTCCTTGGCCGCGTCCACGTCGGCGAGGTCGAGGGCGGCCCGCACGGCGCGCCCGTACAGCTCGGCCTGCAGCTCGCTGGTCTGGTTCGCCCACGTGCCGCGCAGCTCGCGGGGCCGGTCGGCGGTGACGACGACCAGCGGACGCCGGCCGTGGTGGGCCTCGAGCACGGCCGGGTGGAGGTTGGCGGCGGCGGTCCCGGACGTCGTCACGACGGCGCCGGCCGCGCCCATCGCCGTGAAGGCGGCGACCCGTTCGTCGTGGCGGACGTGCAGATCCACGGCGTCCGACGCGCCGAGCGCGTAGGCCAGCGGCGCGCTGCGCGAGCCCGGGCAGAGGACGACGTGCCGGACGCCCCCCACGCGCAGCGCCTCGACCGCGAGGCGGGCGAGCAGCGTGGAGGGGTTCACGTCGCCATGCTGACAGCAGCACCTGCAGCTCAGCGCGCCGAGGGCTCGCCGGGAACCCGTGACGGGCGCCTCCTACAGTGGCCGCCGTGGTCTCCGAGCTCTTCGACGCCTCCGCCTGGGAACAGGTGCCCGGGTTCGACTTCAGCGACGTCACGTACCACCGCTGCGCCCGTCCGGGGCCCGAGCGCGGGACGGTACGGATCGCCTTCGACCGGCCGGAGGTCCGCAACGCGTTCCGCCCGCACACCGTGGACGAGCTGTACCGGGCGCTCGACCACGCGCGGAGAACGCCGGACGTCGGCTGCGTCCTGCTGACCGGCAACGGCCCGTCGCGGCGGGACGGCGGGTGGGCGTTCTGCTCGGGCGGCGACCAGCGGATTCGCGGCCGGTCGGGCTACCAGTACGCCTCCGGCGAGACGGCCGACAGCGTGGACGCCGGGCAGGTCGCCGCGCACGGCGGGCGGCTGCACATCCTCGAGGTGCAACGGCTCATCCGGACGATGCCGAAGATCGTCGTCGCCGTCGTCCCGGGGTGGGCGGCGGGCGGCGGGCACTCGCTGCACGTGATCTGCGACCTGACGATCGCCTCGCGCGAGCACGCGCGGTTCAAGCAGACGGACGCCGACGTCGCGTCGTTCGACGGCGGCTTCGGGTCCGCGTACTTGGCGAGGATGGTCGGGCAGAAGTTCGCCCGTGAGATCTTCTTCCTCGGGCGCACCTATGACGCGGAGACGATGCAGCGGATGGGAGCGGTGAACCTCGTCGCCGATCATGAAGCGCTCGAGAGGGTCGCGCTGGAGGTCGCGGCCGAGATCAACGGCAAGAGCCCGACGGCGCAGCGGATG
>DASQJO010000179.1:0-3670 GCA_035630955.1 Kineosporiaceae bacterium | reverse complement strand
CCGCGCAGGTCGTCGAGCTCGGCCAGCTCCTCCTCGCTCGCGGTCACCACGCGCGGCCGCAGCAGCACGGAGGCCACGGACGCCGGGAGGTCGGACCGCCACATGCGTTCGGGGTCCGCCTTCACCTCGTCGTTGGTACGGCCGCTCAGCACGGAGAGCGGATGCTCCTCGGGGTCCCAGCCGTCGACCGCGAACTCGTCGTGCTTGTGCAGGAGGAGCCACTCCTCCTTCTCCCAGGCGCCGCGCCGGGTGCGCACCAGGACGAACCGGCCGTGCAGCTTCTCCCCGTACAGATCCACGTGGAGCTCACCCGCGTCCAGGGCCGCGGCGGGGTCGGGCGGATCCCCGGCCTCCTGCGGCTGCCAGGTTCCGGCATCCCAGACGATGACGTCGCCGCCCCCGTACTCGCGGGCGGGGATGACGCCCTCGAAGTCGATGTACTCGATCGGGTGATCCTCGACCTTGAAGGCGGCGCGCCGGATCCCGGGGTCCAGCGTGGGCCCCTTGGGCACGGCCCAGCTGACGAGGACGCCGTCGATCTCCAGCCGGAAGTCGTAGTGCAGCCGGCGGGCCCGGTGGCGCTGGACGACGAACCGGGGTGCGTCCAGGTCGGGGGCGGCTGATGCCGAGGGCGAGCCCGACGGCTCCGGCGTCCGGGCGAAGTCGCGCTTGCGGCGGTAGGGCGCGAGCGCGTCGCCGGTGCGGGAGTGCGCCGGTGTCATGCCCTGGGGATACCCCGGCCGTGATCGCCCTACTCCCTGCCCGCGTCAGACGACCTTCGTGCCGTACATCTCGCCGAGCGGGTCGCTGATCAGCTCGAGGCGGGCGCCGTCGGGGTCGCGGAAGTACAGCGACGTGCCGCTGACGTGCTCGTAGTGGACGCCGGCCGCGTCGAGCCGCTCCTTCGCGGCGGACCAGTCCTGCGGCGTCATCGAGATCGCGCAGTGGTGCAGGCCGCCGAGCACCTCGGCGTACGGCCCGAGGTCGAGGCCGGGGAGGTCGAAGAACGCGATGGCGTTGCCGTTGCCGACGTCGAAGAAGAAGTGCGTCGACCCGGGGTAGTCGCGGTTCTCGAACATGTCCGTCAGCGGGAACCCGAGCACGCCCTGGTAGAACTCCACGGTCCTGCGGACGTCGGAGCTGATGAGCGCGGTGTGGTGGATGCCGCGGCCCGCCGAGGCCGGGCGCTCGTGCGCGCCGCGCAGCAGGTCGGTGGTGATCCGCTCGCGCTCGGCGTGCAGCTCGTCGATGGCGGCCTGGTCGAGCACGTCGTCATCCTCTCCTTGCGCAACGGAACTCGTTGAATCATTAACCACCGCCCGTGACCTGCCAAGGGACCAGCGGGGCGATCCTTGGATCCTGCCTCACACCGCACCGCGGGCGCGCGCCGGATTCCTGCACCTCGCGGGGGCCGGTCAGCAGCGGCGATAGGCGTACCCCTGGTCACCGGCGGCCACGAGGTCGCGGTCGCGCAGGACGACGGAGATCAGCCTCCCTCTCGCCGCGCACGCCGCGGTGAAGGCGTCGACGCCGTTGTCGGTGTACTCGACCTCGATGACGTGCCGCCCGTACGCCGAGGTGTACGCGCCGCACTCGCCGTAGACCTGGCACTCCTCGGCCACCGCGAAGTCGAAGCCGATCCGCCGCCCCTGCGGCGCGAGCTCGGCCGTGTTCTTCTGGGCGACCGCGAGCCGCCTCAGGTGTGCCCGCGCGACGAGCAGCTTCGCGAACGCCACATTGGAGGCGGCCGTCAGCCTCCCGCCGGAGCGCGTCCACGAGTCGAGGTTGTCGAGCTCCACGGCCCGGTAGCCCTTGGCCGCGCAGCCGTCGATCCAGCCGCCGACCACGGCCGCCGCCTCCGCGCGCCTGGCCGGCGTCGAGGTGTCCAGCAGCACCTCGCCGGGCCAGTCGGGGTCCTGCACGAGGGTGCCGCCGGTGGCGAGCAGCACCCGCGCGTGGTGCGCCTTCCACCAGGTCAGCTCCTCCGGCTGGGTCTGGAAGGCGTTGACGTAGCAGATGCCGTAGGTCCGCGGCACGGGGAGGCTCGCGCGGTCCCGCTCGACGATCGTCGTGCCGGGCGGCGGTGCGTAGGCCCCGCCCAACTGGTAGTCGAACCGGCCGGCGATCGGGGGGAGCACGATCGGCGCCGGCGGCCGCGGGCGCGGCTCGGGCGGCGCGGTGGTCGTCATGGGCTGCAGGGAGGCCGACGTGACCGGCGTCGCGGTCGTCGTCGTGGTCGTCGAGGGCGTCGGCGTTCCGGAGGCCGTGGACGCCGGGGGCGGACCCCCGGTCGGGCCGGCCGGAGGCGTCGTCGAGGCGACGGCGACGGGCCCGCTCTGCGGCACCGACGTGCAGCCCAGCACGCCCGCGACCAGCATGGCGCAGGCCAGCGTCCGGGCGAGGGCCGCAGCGGACCGGGAAGCCGTCAGCACCCGGGCATTGCCCCACGGGCCGCCGGGAGCGGCAACCGGGTCGCCCAGGCGTCACCCCCTCGGCCGCTCCCCTCCCCACCCCCGTGATCATGCAATCCGGTCCGATCATGCAATCCGGTCCGATCATGAACCCGGCACGCCCGGCCTTACCAGAGCGTCAGCGAGGCCCGCAGGATCGCGGCGAGGTCGTCCTCCGTGACCTCGCGGGGCGCCGTCGAGAGCAGCCGCTGCTGCTGGGCGGCGCCCGCGACGAGGTCGTCGACGTCCGCCTCGGTGTAGCCGACGGCGGCGAGGCCGTTGGGCAGCCCGACGTCCCGCATCAGCGCGACGAGGGCGGCCGGCAGCCGCTCGCGCTCGTCGTCCGGCACCGGGGCACCGGGGACGCCGAGCAGCTCCGCCGCGCGCAGGTGCCGGGCAGGATCGGCGTCGAAGGTGAACCGGAACGCCTCCGGCGCCGTCAGCGCCACCGCCATGCCGTGCGGCACGAGCGGGTCGGCGTCCGGGTAACCCGCCGGGCGATAACTGCGCACCCGCCCTGCGATGGGGTAGGCGTTCGCGTGCGGGACATGGACGCCGGCGTTACCGAAGCCCATGCCGGCGAACGTCGCGGCGTGCGCCATGTCGGTGCGAGCCCCGAGATCGTTCCCGGAGGCGACGGCGCGTCGCAGCGAGCGCGCCAGCAGCCCGAGCGCGTGCTCGGACCACAGGTCGGAGACGGGGTTCGCGCCGCAGTACGGCACCCGCTCGTGCGCCTGCTTGCGCGGGTACGCGGTGTAGGGCTTCGCCGTCCAGCTCTCCAGCGCGTGGCAGAGGACGTCGAGGCCTGCGGACGCGGTCACCAGCGTCGGCTGCGTGAGGGTGAGCAGCGGGTCGACGACGGCCAGCGTCGGACGCAGTCGCGCGTGGCTGATGCCGGTCTTGACGTGCGCGTCGAGGACGTCGAGCACCGCGATCGTCGTGCTCTCCGAGCCCGTGCCCGTCGTGGTCGGGACGGCGACGAGGGGTCGCAGCGGTCGTTCCGGCGCCCGCCCGCCGCCGATCGGGCGGTTCACGTAGTCCAGGAGGCCACCGTCGTTGGTCGTCAGCAGGTTCACGACCTTGGCGGTGTCGATGGAGGACCCGCCGCCGACGGCGACGACGCCGTCGAAAGGCCCGGCGGAACGGGCGGCGTCCACGGCGGCGCGCATCGAGACGTCCGTCGGCTCGACCCGGACGCCGTCGAACACCTGCGCCTCGAC
>DASQJO010000178.1:0-9824 GCA_035630955.1 Kineosporiaceae bacterium | reverse complement strand
CCGCCGCCTTCGTCGACGGCCAGCTGAGCCCTGACGCCGCCGAGCGCGCCACGGCGCACCTGGCGGCCTGCCGCCCGTGCCGCGACCTCGTCGAGCTCGAACGCCTGACCAAGGTCCGCCTGGCCAGTCTGCACGGCCCTGCCCCGACGGCGGACCTCGTCGGCCGGCTGCTCGCGATGGGCGGCCCCGCCGGACCGCTCCCGCCGCGCCCGGGCCATGTGCCCGGCATGCCGCGCCCGCAGACCGTGTCGCTCCCGGCGACGATCGGCACCGGGCGGTCGTCCGGGTCGGTTCCGAGGACGGCGGTGCGCCCGGCCCGCCGTCCGGTGGCGACGCGTCCCGCCGGCCGCCCGGCGATCCTCGCCCAGCGGCGCACGCGTCTCGCAGCGGCCGTGCTGGGCGCGCTCTCCGTCGTCGGTGTCGGCGTCGCCGGGATCTCGGTCGGAGCCGCGTCCGGCGGAGCGGTGCAGGGGCCGGCGAGTCCGCGGGTAGGGAGCGTCTCCTCGCCGATCGGGGCCAGCGTGCTGACCACGACGGTCGGCGGACAGTCCTCGTTCGACTGGTTCTCCGGTCCGTCCGCGCAGCGGGGCAGCGGCTCGCAACGCCTGCTCGCCCGCCGCTGACGGGCCTGTGGCGCGCCGCTGGCCGGGGGAACGGAACCGTCCGCCGGTAGGCCGGTGCACGTCGGGAAGTTAGGGTGAGGCTGTGTTCGGCATCAACGGCAGCGAGTTCATCGTGCTGCTCGTCGTTGCCGCTGTCGTCCTCGGCCCCGAGCGGCTCCCCCAGTACGCGCAGCAGCTCGCCCGGCTCGTGCGCGAACTGCGGCGGATGGCCCAGGGCGCGTCGGCCCAGATGCGCGAGGAGCTCGGCCCCGAGTTCGACGACATCGACTGGCGCAAGCTCGACCCCCGCCAGTACGACCCGCGCCGCATCGTCCGCGAGGCACTGTCCGACTCCGTCGACCCCGACGACCCGCTCGGGGTGCGCGGTGCGGGCCTCGACCGCGCGTCCCTCGGCCTGGACGACGAGAGCCTCAAGCCGGTGTCGCGGGGCGGGCCCGGGGAGCGCCGCCGCCCGGTGCGGCCGCGGCCGTCGGAGAACGGCATGAACGGCTCGGTCAACGGCTCGGTCAACGGCTCGGCCGGCCCCGCCGGCAGCGCCGGCGCCGCGGCCACGCCCGCGGTGGACGACGTCCCGCTGGATCCCGACGCGACCTGAGAGAACCCCGTGTCAGCGGGCGACCGGCGTCAGGCCGAGGGAGCGCCCGGCCAGCCCGCGCGCCCGCCGTCCGAGCTGACGGGCGACGCCGCGCAGCGCCACCGCGGCCGGCGAGTCCGGGTCCGACAGCACGACCGGGGTCCCGGCGTCGCCGCCCTCACGCAGCCGCAGGTCGAGCGGCAGCTGACCGAGCACCGGCACCGGCGCTCCGATCGACCGGGAGAGCGAGTCGGCCACGAGCTTGCCGCCGCCCGAGCCGAAGATCTCCATCCGTGACCCGTCGGGCATGTCCAGCCACGACATGTTCTCGACGACGCCGACGACGTGCTGCTTGGTCTGCAGTGCGATCGACCCGGCGCGCTCGGCGACCTCGGCCGCGGCCGCCTGCGGGGTGGTCACGACGAGGATCTCGGCGCCGGGCAGCAGCTGGGCCGTGGAGATCGCGATGTCGCCGGTCCCGGGCGGCAGGTCGAGCAGCAGCACGTCGAGGTCGCCCCAGAACACGTCGGTGAGGAACTGCTCGAGCGCGCGGTGCAGCATCGGCCCCCGCCAGACCACCGGCTGGTTCCCCGGCACGAACATGCCGATCGAGATGACCTTCACGCCGTGCGCGATCGGGGGCAGGATCATGTCGTCGACCCGGGTCGGCGGCCGGTCGACGCCGAGCATCCGCGGCACCGAGAAGCCGTAGACGTCGGCGTCCAACACGCCCACGGACAGGCCCTCGGCCGCCATCGCGGCCGCCAGGTTCACGGTCACGCTCGACTTGCCCACGCCCCCCTTGCCCGACGCGACGGCGTAGACGCGGGTCAGCGAGCCGGGCCTGGCGAACGGCACCTCGCGGGCGGCCTGGCCGCCGCGCAGCTGCTCCCGCAGCGCCGTCCGCTGCTCGTCGGACATGACGTCGAGGACGACGGAGACGGCGTCGACGCCGGGCACGTCGGCGACGGCGCTCTTCACGTCCGTGGTCAGCCGGTCCTTCATGGGGCAGCCGGCGACGGTGAGGTAGACGTCGACCCGGACGATCCCGCCGTCGGCGGTGACGTCCTTCACCATGCCCAGCTCGGTGATCGGCCGGCGGATCTCGGGGTCGTTGACGCGCCCGAGCGCGGTGCGGACGGCGTCCAGGTCGACGGGCATACGTCCAGGGTATGCGGCCGGGCGGGGCCGGGTTCCGCGGGCCCGACTCAGCCGGCCGGGTATCCCCGGGAGGGCTCGGGAGCGGCCTGGTGCGGCGGCGCCTGCTGGACGGGGACCTGCGGGACGGTCCCCTGACCGTTCCCCTGATGATGCGCCGACGGGGCGTTCCCGGCCGGGGTGCGGCACCAGGGGCAGATCCGCCAGTCGGGCTCCAGCTGCCGGCTGCAGGTGCGGCACCGGCCACGGTCCAGGGACGTCGAGCACCAGGGGCAGGCGACCATGTCACGGGCGACGTTCCGCGCACACGACGGGCAGGTCTCGCCGCCCGCGTGATCGGAGTGCGTGACCCGCAGGGCCTCCTCGAACGTCGTCTCCCCGCTGCGGGCCTTCTCGACGGCCGAGGCGCGCAGCGTGATCATGCCGGCCGAGCGCGCCTGCGCCGCCACGGCGGACTCGCTGGGGTCCTTGAGGAGCACCTGGCGCATCGCGGCGTCGACGTCGAGCACCTCGTAGACCGCCGTCCGGCCGCGGTAGCCCGTGCCGCCGCACTCGGGGCAGCCCGCGCCGCGCATCGGCCGGGCACCTGCCAGGTCCGCCCAGGCCAGCCCCAGGGCGGCGAGCGTGACGGGGTCGGGCTCGTAGGGCCGCACGCACGACGGGCACGGCTTGCGGACCAGCCGCTGCGCGACCGCCGCGGTCAGCGACGACGCGACGAGGAACGGCTCCGCGCCCATGTCGACGAGCCGGGTGAGGGCGGCGACGGCGGAGTTCGTGTGCAGCGTGGTGAGCACGAGGTGACCGGTCATCGAGGCCTTCAGGGCCAGCTCGGCGGTCTCGGTGTCGCGCACCTCGCCGACGAGGATGATGTCCGGGTCCTGACGCAGGATCGACCGCAGGCCTCGGCTGAACGTCATGCCGGTCTTCTCGCTGACCCCGACCTGGGTGATGCCGGGCAGCTGGACCTCGACCGGGTCCTCGAGCGTGACGATGTTCTTGTCCGGGTTCCGGATCTCGGCGATCGCCGAGTAGAGCGTGTTCGTCTTGCCGGACCCCGTCGGGCCGGTGATGAGGACGAGCCCCTGCGGCACCGACAGAGCCGACCGGAACAGCGCGAGCTGGCGCGGCTCGAAGCCCAGCCCGTCCAGCGACGGGACCGCGTCGCCCCTGGTCAGGAGCCGGATCACGATCTTCTCGCCGTGCAGTGACGGCAGCGTGGACACGCGGGCGTCGATCTCGTGGTCGCCGACGGTGAATCGGGTCCGGCCGTCCTGCGGGATGCGGCGCTCGGCGATGTCGAGGCCGGAGACGACCTTGATGCGGCTGATGACGGACGTCGCGATCCGCTTGGGCGCGTTCATCACGTCGCGGAGCAGGCCGTCGACCCGGAACCGGACCCGCAGCGCGTCGCGCTGCACCTCGATGTGGATGTCGGAGGCCCGGATGTGCACGGCGTCGGCGAGGGTCTGGTTGACGAGCTTGACGATCGGCGCGTCCTCGGTGCCGATCGGGATGTCCTGCAGTCCGCCGGGCTCGTCGATGTCGTCGTCGACGGACTCGACGATGGCCGACACGTCACCGCCGTCGTGGCCGATCGACCAGGCGCGGTTGATCTGGTCCCGGATCTGGCTGTCGGTGGCGACGAGGACCTGCAGGTCCGGGGTCCGGGTGTAGAGCTTGACGTCGTCGAGCGCGAGCACGTTGGTGGGGTCGGCGGCGGCCACAACCAGGCCGGTCGGCGTCCGGTCGAGGACGAGCACCCGGGTGCGCTCGGCGACCGCGCGCGGCAGGAGCCGGACGACGTCGGGGGCGGGCATCATCCGGGAGAGGTCGATGAGCTCCAGCCCGAGCAGGTCGGCGAGGGCCTTCGCGACGTCCCGCTCGGCGGCAAGACCCAGGTCGGCGACCACCTGGCCGAGCCTGCGGCGGGCGCCGGTGTCCTTGCGCTGCTCCTCCAGGGCCTGCTCGAGCTGCTGCGGCGTGAGCAGCCCCGACTCGACCAGCACGTCGCCGAGGCGGCGCCGGATCTGCATCATGCCGCGGGCGTCGCCGTCGACGCTCCGGGCCCGGCGCAGGGCGGGCTCGTCGTAGTTCGTCACCCTGCCTCTCTCGGCAGGTCGGGTGATCGAGTTCAGTCGTTCGGCTCAGCGGGTCCGGGCGACTTCTCCCGCAGCTCGGCGGCCAGCTCCTCGACGAGATCGCGCAGCTCGGAGCGGACGAAGTCGCGCGTGGCGACGTCCCGCAGCGCGATGCGCAGGGCCGCCACTTCGCGGGCGAGGTACTCGGTGTCGGCGAGCGCCCGCTCCGCCCGCTGCCGGTCCTGCTCGAAGGACACGCGGTCGCGGTCGGCCTGCCGGTTCTGCGCGAGCAGGATGAGCGGCGCCGCGTAGGAGGCCTGGAGGCTGAGGATCAGGGTCAGCAGGGTGTAGTTCAGCTCGCGCGGGTCGAACTGCATGTTGCGCGGGGCGAAGGTGTTCCAGGCGAGCCAGACCACCACGAACACGGTCAGCCCGACCAGGAACGAGGGGGTCCCCAGGAACCGGGCCAGCCGTTCGGACCACTGGCCGAACGCCTCCTGGTCCACCGAGGGGGTCGGCAGCGCGCGGCGCGCCTCGAGCGGGGTGTCGAGGCCGCTGCGGCGCTGGTCGGTCGTCACGGTGGCCCGCAGCGCCCTGCGTTCGGCGGCACGCCGGAGCAGCCCGCTACGGGCGTCCTCAGCCACGGTCGGCGCCCGTCGGAAGGGGCCGGCCGCCGGGCCCGGCCAGGTCGTCGTCCGCCTCGCGCCAGTCCTCGGGCAGGAGGTGGTCGAGGACGTCGTCGACGGTGACGACGCCGACGAGCCGGCCGACCTCGTCCGTGACGGGCAGGGCGACCAGGTTGTACGTCGCCAGCCGGCGGGTGATCTCGTGCAGCGACGCGGTCGGCGGCAGCGCCTCGACGTCCTTGTCCACCAGCGTCCCGACCGGCTCGTGCGGCGGCTCGCGGAGCATCCGCTGGATGTGCACCAGCCCCAGGTAACGCCCGGTCGGGGTCTCCAGCGGCGGCCGGCAGACGTAGACCGCGGCGGCCAGCGCGGGGGAGAGCTCCACGCGGCGCACGTGCGCCAGCGCCTCGGCGATCGTGGCCTCGGGCGGCAGGATCACGGGCTCGCTCGTCATCATGCCGCCGGCGGTCCGCTCCTCGTAGGCGAGCAGCCGGCGGACGTCGTCCGCCTCGCCGGGCTCCATGAGCCCCAGCAGGCGCTCGGCCTGGTCGGTGGGCAGCTCGGACAGCAGGTCGGCGGCGTCGTCGGGCTGCATCGCCTCGAGGACGTCGGCCGCGCGCTCGCCGGACAGCTCGGAGAGGATCTCGACCTGGTCGTCCTCGGGGAGCTCCTCCAGGACGTCGGCCAGGCGCTCGTCGTCCAGCGCGGACGCGACCTCGAGCCTGCGCTTCGGGGTCAGCTCGTGGATCATCTCGGCCAGGTCGGCGGCCTTGAGCTCGTCGAAGGCGGCGAGCAGGTTGGCGGCGCCCTGCTGCTGCTCGACCATGCCCAGCCCCTCCACGTCCTCGACGTCGACGAGCAGGGTCTCGCCGCGCCGGCGGAGCCTCCCCGAGCGGCCGCGGCGGACGAAGAGCTTGGCCAGCCGCCACTCGCCCCGACGGCCGTTCTCGATGGCGACGTCCTCGATGGTCACCTCCTCGGCGTCGCCGTCGTCCTTCTGTAGCCCGCGGCCGGTCAGCCGGACGGTCCGGTCGAGGAGCTCGGCGAGCAGCAGCGTCTCCATCGGGCGCTGCTCGAACCGGCGCATGTTCACCAGTCCGGTCGTGATCACCTGACCGGCGTCCATGCTCGTCACGCGGGTCATCGGCACGAAGACGCGGCGGCGGCCGGGCACCTCGACGACGAGCCCGACGGCGCGGGCGTGCGGACTGCCGGGCCTGAACACGGCGACGACGTCACGCACGCGGCCGACCTGGTCCCCCAAGGGGTCGAAGACGGCGAGGCCCGCGAGCCGGGCGACGAAGACCCTGGTGGGCGCTCCGGTCACGTCGCCAGGTTAGGGCACCTCCGCCGGCGTCTCCGCCGTCCCGTCGATCGGTCCCGGCCTGCGTCGCCCACCCGGCCGCCCCCGCCAGTGCCAGGGACGCCGGCCCGTCGTCGTGCCGTCCTGCGGCGGGCGCACGGCACCGGCGGGGGTGTCGTCGTCACCGGCGCCGGTGTGCTCGACCCGCACCGGCTCGAGCCGGACGACGGTGGCCGCGCGTGCCCAGCGGTCCTTCTGGTCCGCGGGGTCGCGGTCGTTGAGCCGCTTGGCCGCGAGGACGCCGACGGCGTCCGTCCACTCCTGCGTGCCGGGCGCGAGGACCCGGGCGCGGGTGAGGACGGTGGCGAGCCGGGCACGGCTGTCCTTGCTGGGGACGACGACCTCGACGACCCCGTCGAGCGGCGGGAGCTCCTGCTCGCCGCCGCCGGTGACCAGCACGACGGCGCCCTCGTGCCAGGCGTGCCAGGCGAGGCGGTGCCGGTCCGAGGCCGTCGGACGCACCCACACCACGCCGCTCTTCGTGGCGCCCTCCGCGACGAGTGCGAGCGCGGCGGGGTCGATCCGCGGCGGGACCTGGTCGCCGGTGTCGTCCATGCCATCCACGAGACGAGCCTAGGATCCTGCGGTGCCCTCCGACGACCCCCGCCATCGCCGGTATCACGAGGCGGACCCCGCCGGGGAGACGGCGTCGGTGGAGCTCCCGAAGGGGGACGTCACCGAGGGCGTCGTGCGGATCGGTGGCACGGTCCGGCGTCCGCACCAGCCGCAGAGCTGGGCGGTCGCCGGGTACCTGGACCACCTCGAGCGGGCCGGGTTCGACGGCAGCCCGCGCTTCCTCGGGCGGGACGCGCAGGGCCGCGACGTGCTCACCTTCCTCGAGGGGGACGTCGCGGGCGACCCGCCCGAGCCGTGGGCGACGTCGCCGGAGCTGCTGGAGAGCGTGGCGGTGCTGCTGCGGCGCCTGCACGACGCATCCGCCGGGTACCTCGCGGACGACGGGCTCGCGGCTCCGTACGGGTCGGTGTGGCACCGCGACCGGCTGCGGGTGGAGGCTCCCGGCCCGGCCCTGCCGCCGCCGGAGCTCGTCACGCACAACGACGTCACGCAGCAGAACGTCGTCGTCCGGGACGGCGTGGCCGTCGGCCTCGTCGACTTCGACATGGCCGGCCCCGCGAGCCGGCTGCTCGACGTCGTCAACACCGCGATGTGGTGGGTACCGCTGCGGCACCCCGCCGACCTGGCCCCGCACTGGCAGGTGCTGGACGTGGCGGCCCGGCTGCGCGTGTTCGCCGACGCGTACGGACTGGGCCGCCCCGAGCGCGAGCGGTTCGTGCCGCTGGCGATCGAGCGCGCCGAGGCCGGCCGCGGCCGGATGCGGGCCGCGGCGGAGCAGTTCGGCGGCGGCTGGGCGCGGATGTGGCGCGACGGCGTCGGCGACGCGATCTTGCGCCGCCAGGAGTGGCTGACGGATCACCGCCGCGAGCTCGCGGCCGCCCTGCTGACGACGACTCGGTAGCGTCGCCGGCAGCAGTGCGACGAGGGAGGCCGACGATGACCGATGCGTTCGCAGCCGGCGACGGCCTGGCGGCCGGCACCCGTCCGGTGCGGGCGCGCCGCTCGAACCTCGCCGTCCCGGGGTCGAGCCGGAAGATGATCGACAAGGCCCGGACCCTGCCGGTCGACCAGGTCTTCCTCGACCTCGAGGACGCCGTCGCACCGCTCGCCAAGGCCGACGCGCGGGTGACGATCGTCGAGGCCCTCAACGAGGGCGGCTGGGGCGAGCGGGTGCGCGTGGTCCGCGTCAACGACTGGACGACGCCCTGGACCTACCGCGACGTGGTGGAGGTCGTCGAGGGCGCCGGCGCGAACCTCGACTGCGTCCTGCTGCCGAAGGTGGCCTCGCCCGAGCAGGTCGCGGCGCTCGACCTGCTGCTCACCCAGATCGAGCGGGGCACCGGCCTCGAGGTCGGCCGGATCGGCATCGAGGCGCAGATCGAGGACGCCCGCGGCCTGCTCGCGATCGACGCGATCGCGAAGGCCAGCCCGAGGGTCGAGACGCTGATCTTCGGCCCCGCGGACTTCATGGCGTCGATCGCGATGAAGTCGCTGGTCGTCGGCGAGCAGCCGCCCGGGTACGACGTCGGCGACGCCTACCACCACATCCTCATGTCGATCCTGCTGGCGGCCCGGGCGAACGACAAGCAGGCGATCGACGGGCCGTACCTGGCGATCCGTGACCTCGAGGGCTTCCGGCGCGTCGCCGGGCGCTCCGCCGCGCTCGGGTTCGACGGCAAGTGGGTGCTGCACCCGGGGCAGGTGGACGCCGCCAACGAGGTCTTCAGCCCGCGTCAGGAGGACTACGAGCACGCGGAGGACATCCTCGACGCCTACGCCTGGTACACGTCCGAGGCGGGCGGGGCCAGGGGAGCGGCGATGCTCGGCGACGAGATGATCGACGAGGCCAGCCGCAAGACGGCCCTCGTCGTCGCGGGCAAGGGCCGGGCCGCCGGGATGACCCGCCGCGACGCCTGGACGCCGCCCGGGAGCTGACCTACTCCGCCGCGCCGAAGGTCACGTCGGAGACGGCGAGGTCGCGGTACTTGGCGGACGGGTAGACGGCCGCCACCTCCAGGCGCACGGTGCGCGTGCGGCCGAAGTCGTGGGTCAGGGTCTGGGGCGCGCGGTCGTCGCGCAGGTCCCAGCTGACGCGGCCGCTGTCCGTCACGACGGTGAACGTCCGGACCCGCTGGTTCAGCGCGAAGAGGTCGACGGTCGCGCCGCCGCTCGTCCGCAGGGTCTTCTGGTAGCCGTTCCGGACGGTGAGGGACCGCAGGTCCACGGGCTCGTCGAAGGTGTACGTGAGGCTCGCCCCGACGCCGCGGCCGTCGCTGTTCCAGGCCGTCTGCGGCTTGCCGTCGAGCGTGTTCGCAGCGCCGTAGGTGACCCCCCCGTCCGGGTCCTGCGTGCTGGACGCGGCGGCCCGCACCGTGCTGGGGTCGACCGGCGCCACGTCGCCGGCCGACGTGGTTCGGGACGCCGCGGAGCCCGCGGTGTCGCCTCCGCCGGATCGCAGGCCGGCGACGGCGGCGGCCCCGACGAGGACCAGCGCGGCCGCGCCGCCGAGGACGGCGAGGGCACGGCGCGGCGTGGCCGACGACCGGCCGGCAGCCATCGCCGCTGGAGCCGGCGGCTCGGCGGCGAGGGCGTGCTCCGCCGGCGGCGGTACAGCGGGCGGCGGTGCGGCGGGCGGCGGTGCCGCGGGCGGCGGCGCGGCGGGCGGCGGCGCAGCGGGCGGCGGCGCGGCGGCCAGCTGTGCCAGGTCGAGCTCGGCGGTGCGCGCCGGGACGGGAGGCAACACGACGGTGGGATCCGCCGGCTCCGGCGCCGGCTGCGGCTCGGCGATCGGCTCCTCGACGGCCACCGGGGCCGCGCCGTGACCGC
>DASQJO010000177.1:0-5947 GCA_035630955.1 Kineosporiaceae bacterium | reverse complement strand
GCCGCAGCCCTTCATGCCGCACCAGCGCCGGCGGCCGCCCCGCGACCGGTCCACGAAGAGGCGCGTGCAGTGCGGGTCGTCGCACTCGCGCAGCGCTTGCAGGTCGGCTGAGCCGAGCAGGTCGAGCGCGTCCTGCGCGAGGCTGCCGAGCAGGCCGTCGAGCCCTCCGATCCAGCGCACCTCGCCCGTGGTCTCGAGCTGGGGGGTCAGGACGGCGCCGGCCGCGGCCTGGTTGACGGCCCGCAGGTCGGCGACAGGCGGGCTCGTGCCCGCCGCCCGCGCCGTCACGACCCGGTACAGGGCCTCCCGCAGCGCCCGGACGCGCTCCAGGTCCTGGTCGTCCCCGGCGAGGTCGTCGACACGGACGCCGGCGGCGCGCGCCCACGCCTCGACGGCCTCCCAGGTCCGAAGCCGCTCGACGTCGGCGCCGCCGCGGTCGGAGAGCGTCCCGAGGAGGTCCAGCACCGGGCGCCCGGCCGAGAACGCGAGGTCCACGTCACCACTTTGTGCGGTGACGCAGGCATGGGCAAGCCGGGCGGGGGTACGACCAAGGGCGTCACCGGTCGAACTGGTGACGCCCTGGCGAGAGGAGACGCGCATGACCCGGCAGCTGGCCCACTACGCCGGGGCTGCCGTCCTCGTCCGGGGCGCGGACGAGGGCGCCCGCGTCGCGCTGGTCCTGCTCGCCCTCGAGCGGACCCGGAGTGCGGCGCTCGGCGGGCTCCTGGTGGCCGCGCTGCTCGTGCCGCACGTCGTCGCCGCCGGCGTGGTCGGGACGGCCGCGGACCGCGCACGCCGCCCGCTGCGGCTCGTCGCGGCGGCGTCCGCCGGCTTCGGCGCGGCGCTCGCCGTCGCCGGGATCGGCGTGGGCCGCCTCCCCGGGCCGGTCGTCCTCGGCGTCCTGCTCCTGGGCGGGTGCTGCGGGCCCGGGCTGCTCGGCGGGCTGTCGAGCCGGCTGTCCGCGCTGGTGGCGCCCGCGTCGATGCCGCGCGCGTTCGGCGTCGACGGCATGACCTACGGGGTGGCAGGCGTGCTGGGGCCGGCGGTCGCAGGCCTGGTGGCGGGTCGGACGTCCGCAGGCCCGGCGACCCTCGTGCTCGCGGGGAGCGCGCTCCTGGGTGCCGCGGCCGTGGTCGCCCTGCCGGACCCCGGCCGACGTGAGCGGCCCGAGCCCGGCGCGGTGCGGCTGCGCGACGGGGTGCGGACCCTGTGGCGCGAGCGCGTGCTCGGGCTCGTCACGGTCGCGTCGAGCGTCGGCCAGCTCGGGTTCGGCGCGCTGCCCGTCGTCGTCGCCGTCGTGGCGGTGCGGAACGGGCATCCGTCGACCGCCGGCCTGCTCCTCGCGGCGATGACGGCCGGCGGACTCGTCGGCTCGCTGCTGTGGACCGTCCGGCCGGCTCCGACCCGGGCGGCGCCGTGGATGGTGATGGCGGGTCTGCTGGGCACCGCGCTGCCGGTCGTGGGCGGCGCGTTCACGGCGTCGACGGCGGTGCTCGCCGCGCTCCTCGCGCTCTCCGGGCTCGCGAACGGTCCGCTCATCGGCGGCCTGCTCCTCACCCGCGAACGCTGGGCGCCGCCGGAGGTCCGGACGCAGGTGTTCACGCTCGGCGCGGGCCTGAAGACGACCTCGACGGCCGCCGGCTCCGCGCTCGCCGGGCTCCTGGCGGGCTGGCCGACGGCGACGCAGCTGGTTCTCGTCGCCGCCTGCCCGCTCCTCGCCGCGCTCGGCGGAGCCGCTGTCCTGCGGGTGGTCTACTCGCCGACGGCGACGTCGACGGCGTCCGTGACGGCCGGGGCTCCCTGACCCGAGCCGCGACGGCGGCGACGCCGGCGGGGGCGCCGGTCCGACTCGCCGTCGGCCGGAGCGGTCTCGCTGTTCAGCTCGACGACGGTGGCCTCGGGGGCCGACCCGTCCACGGGGACGCCGGCACGGGTGCGGCGCCGCTGCCGGGACCGCGCGGGGCGGTCACCGGTCTGCGCCTGCTCGTCGGGGGTCGCATCGGCGTCCGCACCGCCGGTCCCCTCGGAGCTGCGGCGGCGGCGGGAGCGGGACCGGTCCTCGGCGTCGGACGCACCCCGGCGGGAGCCGCGCGGGCCCTTCTGGCCCGTCTCGCCCAGGTCCTCGACGGCCTCGGCGTCCAGGCCGGCCCGGGTGCGCGAGGCGCGCGGCAGGGTGCCGCGGGTGCCCTCGGGGATGTCGAGGTCCTCGAAGAGGTGCGGCGAGCTCGAGTAGGTCTCGACCGGCTCGGGGATGCCGAGGTCGAGAGCCTTGTCGATGAGGGACCAGCGCGTCATGTCCTCCCAGTCGACGAAGGTCACGGCGGTGCCGATGTTGCCGGCGCGGCCGGTGCGGCCGGTCCGGTGCAGGTAGGTCTTCTCGTCCTCGGGGCACTGGTAGTTGACGACGTGCGTGACGTCGTCCACGTCGATGCCACGGGCCGCGACATCGGTGGCGACCAGCACGTCGACCTTGCCCTTGCGGAACGCGCGCATCGCCTGCTCGCGGGCGCCCTGGCCGAGGTCGCCGTGGATGGCGCCGACCGCGAAGCCACGCTCGCCGAGCTCGTCCGCGACCTTGGCGACGGTGCGCTTCGTGCGGGCGAAGATGATCGTGAGACCCCGGTCGCGGGCCTGCAGCATGCGGGCCAGCATCTCGACCTTGTCCAGCGCGTGCGCCCGGTAGACGACCTGCTTGATCGCCTTGACCGTGGCGCCGCTGTCATCGGGGTCGGCGGCGCGGATGTGCGTCGGCTGCGTCATGTAGCTCCGCGCGAGCGCGACCACCGGGCCGGGCATCGTGGCGGAGAACAGCATGGTCTGGCGGCCGGCCGGGGTCTGGGCGAGCAGCTTCTCGACGTCGGGCAGGAAGCCGAGGTCGAGCATCTCGTCGGCCTCGTCGAGCACGACGACCCGAGCGTGGGCGAGCGTCAGGTGCTTCTGCTGGGCGAGGTCGAGCAGCCGGCCCGGCGTCCCGACGACCACCTCGACGCCCTTGACCAGGGCCTCGACCTGCGGCTCGTAGGCGCGGCCGCCGTAGATGGTGAGCACGCGGACGCCGCGGAGCTTGCCCGCGACGGCGAGGTCGCCGGCGACCTGGACGGCGAGCTCACGGGTCGGGGCGACGACGAGTCCCTGCGGCTTGCCCGGCGCCTCGAGGCTCTCGAACCCCTCCTCGCCCGGCGCGACGACGCGCTGCAGGACCGGAATGCCGAAGCCGAGGGTCTTGCCGGTGCCGGTCTTGGCCTGGCCGATGACGTCGTGGCCGGACAGCGCGACCGGCAGGGTCATCGCCTGGATGGGGAAGGGCCGGGTGATGCCGACGCCCTCGAGGGCGGCCACGATGGGGGCCTGCACGCCGAGGTCGGCGAAGGTGGGGCCGGTGGCCTCGGCGGTCGCGTCCTCGGTGTCGAGGAGGTCCTGCTCGTCGAGATCGGCCGGTACGTATGCGTCTGTGGTCACGGACTGCTTTCTGGTCGGGGCGGGGGCCGCGCGCCGGGCTCTCCGGCGGGCCGCACCGCGGTCGTAGGAGCCGATCGGCCACCCGACCGGTCATCCGTTTCCGTCCGGTGTTCTCTCGGCCGAGAGGCTCCGGACCTGTACAGGGTAACCGGTCCCGGCGCGCAACCCTTCCCACCTGGGCACGACCGGCCGACCGAGCTGCCCGCCGCTCGCCGACTACCCTGCCGACCATGAGCGAGCCCAGCGGCCCTGCCGAGGTCGACGACGTCCTCGATCCCGCCCACCGGGAGGCGGTCGTCGACCTGCTGGGAGCGCTTGCCTACGCGGAGCTCACCGCGTTCTCCCGGCTCGCCTCGGACGCCGACCTCGCGCCGTCCCTGTCCGCGAAGGCCATACTGGCGCGGTTCGCCGTCACCGAGTTCGGGCACTTCGAGCTGGTCCGCGTCCGGCTCGAGGAGATCGGCACCGACCCGGACGCCGCCATGGAGCCCTTCGTGGCGGCACTGGACGCCTTCCACGAGCGGACCTCGCCGCAGACGTGGCTCGAGGGCCTGGTCAAGGCGTACGTCGGCGACGGCATCGCCCGCGACTTCTACCGCGAGATCAGCGCCTTCCTCGACCCGGGGACGCATGCGCTCGTCACGAGGGTGCTGAAGGACGACGGCCACGCCGAGTTCGTGCTGCGCGAGGTGCGGCAGGCCGTCGACGCCGATCCCCGCATCGCCGGGAGGCTCGCGCTCTGGGCGCGACGCCTCGTCGGGGAGGCGCTCAGCCAGGCGCAGCGGGTCGCCGCCGACCGCGACGGCCTGACCGCCCTGCTCGTCGGCTCGGTGCCGGGGGCGGGCGCGGACCTCGCGGAGCTGGTCCGCATGTTCGGCCGCATCACGGAGGCGCACATCCGCCGCATGCAGCTGCTCGGGCTGTCCGCGTGAGGCTGCTGCACTCGGGCAAGGTCCGGGACGTCTACGAGGACGGCGACGACCTCGTCCTCGTCGCCTCCGACCGCATCTCGGTCTACGACGTCGTGCTCCCGACGCCGATTCCGGGCAAGGGCGCCATCCTCACCCAGCTGTCGCTGTGGTGGTTCGAGCAGCTCGCCGACGTCGTCCCCAACCACGTGATCTCGGCGTCCGACGTGCCCGCGGAGTGGGCCGGGCGCGCCGTCCGCTGCCGGCGCCTCGCGATGGTGCCGGTGGAGTGCATCGCGCGCGGCTACCTCGCGGGCTCCGGGCTGGCCGAGTACCGGACCTCGGGAGCCGTGCAGGGGAACGCGCTGCCCGAGGGTCTGGTCGAGGGGTCGCGGCTGCCCGGGCCGATCTTCACGCCGAGCACGAAGGAGCCGGCGGGCAGCGGCCGGCACGACGCGCCGCTGACGTACGAGGAGGTCGAGGCGCTGCTGGGGGCGGACGAGGCGGCGCGGCTGCGGGATCTCACGCTCGAGGTGTACCGCCGGGGTGCGGAGCTGGCGGCCGGCCGTCGCGTCGTCATCGCCGACACCAAGCTCGAGTTCGGCCGTTCCGCGACGGGCGAGCTGGTGCTCGGCGACGAGGTGCTGACCCCGGACTCGTCCCGGTTCTGGCCGGCCGAGGAGTGGGAGCCGGGCCGCGCGCAGTTCGCGTTCGACAAGCAGTACGTGCGGGACTGGGCGGCGTCGACCGGCTGGGACCGGACGGCGCCCGGCCCCGAGTTGCCGGACGAGGTCGTCGGGGTGACGCGCGAGCGCTACGTCGCGGCCTACGAGCGGATCACCGGCCGCCGCTGGCCGTGAGGCCGCGACGGCGGGGCGAGGGCTCAGAGGCCGCCGAAGCCGACCCGGCGGGTCTCGGGCGCGCCGATCTCGACGTAGCCGATGAGCGAGCCGGGGACGATGACCAGTCGGCCCTTGTCGTCGGTGAGCCGGAGCAGGCTCTGGGACGAGACGGCGTCGTTGACGGCGTCGGCCACGGCGTCGGGCGTCAGTTCGGACTCCAGCACGACCTCACGGACGACGTCCCGGACGCCGATCTTGACCTCCACGGTGCGGGCCTCCTGGGTAGCTGCGGATGACGGAGGCAGGCTAACCCAGCGCGCGCCGCCCGTTACGATGGACCCGCCTTGCCGTCGAGCTTGCCGTCCGCCTTGAACTCGGCCTTGAACTCGGCCTTCGGGAAGCCGCCGATGCCGCGCCACGACAGGTGCGACACGAGCGTGGCCGCCGCGCCACGCGGGATGGGCCTGCCCGCCTGGATCCAGTAGCGCGCCGTGACGTGCGAGAGCCCCGTCAGGCCGATCGCGAGCAGCTCGGCGTCGGCCGCCGGCAGGCCGGTGTCCTCCTCGATGACCTCGGCGATCGCCTCGGCGCAGCCGCGTTGCATGCGGTCGAGCAGCTCGCGCACCTCCGGGTCCCCGGTGAAGTCCGACTCGAAGACGAGCCGGAAGGACTCGCTCTCGGAGTCGATGAACGCGTAGAAGGCCTCGATGGTCGCGGCGACCCGCTGCTTGTTGTCGG
>DASQJO010000176.1:0-3893 GCA_035630955.1 Kineosporiaceae bacterium | reverse complement strand
CGATCGCCTGCAGCAGCAGGAGGAGCACGATGAGGACCACCTGGCCCCGGTACGGGCGCAGGTGGCGGCGGAGCAGACTGATCATGGGTCTCCCGGGTCGAGGTGGAGACCCTCAGCATGCTCCTCGACACGGCGTCGGCTCTACGCAGTTCCCCGCAGTCGCGTCCGTGTCCCTTCTCACCGCTACGAGGCGGCGGCCGGCTCGGAGACGGCGTCGTCCTCGGTGTCCTCAGGGACGCCCCTCGACGTGGCCGCGACGATCCCGACGACCATCGCCGCGAGCCCGCCGACCAGCCCCGCGATGGCCGCCGGGCCCGGCCGCAGGTGCTCGTGGAGCAGCAGCAGCCCGACGAGCGACGCCGACACCGGGTCCGCCGCGGTCACCGCGGGCAGCACGTCCCGCAGCGGGGCCTGCTGGTAGGCGCGCTGCACGACGAGGTTCCCGAGCACGGACGCGACGACGAAACCGCCGAGGTCGAGCAGCGCGGGCACGGAGGCCAGGTGCCCGGCGGACACCGCGACCCCTTTGAGGAAGACGGCGTCCAACGCGAAGCAGGTGCCCGCCGCACACCCCATGACGACGGCCACCGCCGGCCGCGGCAGCCGCGTCCGCCCCACCAGCAGGCCGGCGCCCGCGACGAGGAACGCCAGCACCAGGGTGGCGACCAGCGCCACGGTCCCGATGTGCCGTCCGCCGTGCGGGCGTGCCAGCGAGAGCACCGAGATGATGCCGGCGACGACGAGCACCCAGGCCCCGACCTCGAGCACGCCCGGCCGGCGCCGCTCCCGGACGGCCTCCAGCGCGAGCGCGAGGACGAGCCCGGTCGAGAGCACGGCCTGGACGACGATGACGGTGCCGAACCGGAGCGCGACGGTGTGCAGGCCGAGCGCGACCATCGCGCAGAAGCTCCCCAGCAGCCACCGGGGCGTCCGCAGCAGGCGCAGCAGGAGCCGGACCGGGCCGACCTCCTCCATCGGGACGGCGGAGGCCGCGCCGCGGTGCAGGTTCGTGGTGACGGCGAAGAGGGTGGCGGCGGCGAGCGAGAGGGCGACCGCGAGGAGCACGTCCGCGTTCATGCAGGGCTCATCCGCCCGGCCACCCGGTGGTGCTCCCGCCTGCCGGCATCCGTCCTCCCACGTCGTCCGCCCCCCGCCGCCGCCGGCTCCCGCGGCGAGGCGCGGCGACGACGTCGACGGGACGATGGTGCCCCGCCGCCGGGCTCAGGTCGACACCGGGCCGTGTCCGTCACCCCCCGAGAGCGGCCGCCCACGGCTCGGCCGCCGTCGTAACGGCCTCGCCGGCGGCCACCGACGCCTCCGTGGCCAGGGCCAGCAGGTGGTCCTGGCAGGCCTGCGCCAGCGGGTACGGGGGCTCGTGCTCGCCGCGCCGCCAGGCGCCGGTGCGCTCGAGCAACGTGGCGATCGCGATCTCCTCGTCGGAGAGGCGCGAGCCGCGGTAGGGGTTGCGGTAGAGCGTCCTGCCGGCCCACGTCAGCGTGTCGAGGTCGGCGCCCTCGAGGTCGCCGTCGGTGCCCGTCCGGCGGCGGGCGATCGGGGCGTCGAGCGGGCGGCCGTCGTCGTCGGCCCAGGTCACCGACGTCCCGACGATCTCACCCCGGCTGCCCCGGACGACGAGGTGACGGCGGCGCAGCGGGTGGAACCACTGCCCGTCGGTGAAGTCGTGGACGCCGATCCCCTGCGGCCAGGTCAGAGTTGCGACCGTGTGCAGCGCCGGCGCCTCCGCCGGCCGCGCCGGCCGGCCTCCGCGGTCCGGGCCGGCGACCAGCGGCCCCTCGACGGCGGTCGCGCGGACGACGGCGGATCCGCCGCCGACGCCGAGCAGCCGGCGCAGCACCGCGACGGAGTGGTAGCCGTGCGTCCAGGACAGGGACGCGGACGTGACGCGGCCGAGGGCGCCCGTCGCGACGACCGCCTGCACCGCGGCGAGCACCGGCAGGAAGGGGTGCTGCTCGGCGACCTGGACGAGGCCGGAGGCGCCGACGTCCGCCCAGAGGGCGCGCAGACCCTCGGCGTCCGGGGCGGGGGGCGTCTCGGCCAGGACGGCGACCCCGGCCGCGACGAGCTCCCGGATGACGCCCGGGTTCGCCGCCCACGGGACCGACGTGACGGCGACGAGCGGCCGAGCGGCGCCGAGGAGGACGTCGATCCGCCGGTGGGTCGGCACGCCCCACGCCCGCTCCACGGCGGCCCCGGCCTCCGCGCCGCGCGTGACCACGCCGACGCAGCGGAACCGGTCGGGCAGCGCGCGGGCGATCCGCAGGTAGAAGTCCGCCCGCCAGCCGTGACCCACGACGGCGAACGGGAGCGGTTCGGTCACGGGCTCGTTGTAGCAGGGTCCGGCGCGCCCGCCACCGCCGTGGCGACCGCGAGCACGGCGGTCCGGTGCGCCGGCCACGCCTCGGGGCCGAGGCCGGCCAGCACGTCGGCCGCCAGCGGGGCTAGCAGCACGTGCGCGAGGGCCTCGGCCGACGGCCCGGCCGGCGTCCGTGCCGCGGTCAGCAGGACGGTGAGGTGGCGGTGCCAGAAGAGGTAGGCCCCGATCCGGTACCGCGCGCCCGGCGCCGCCGTCTCCGACATCCGGACCAGGTCGAGATGGGTCTCGCAGTAGTCGAGGTAGGCCGCGAGGAACGCCTGCAGCCGCTGGGCGGGCGCAGCGCCCGGTCCGAGCGGAGCGGCTCCGTCGAGGACGGCCTGCTGGAGTTCGCGCTCGCGGTCGTCCAGCAGCGCCGCCGCGAGCCCGGCCTTGTCGCCGAACCGCCGGAAGAGCGTGCCCTTGCCGACCCCGGCCTCCGCCGCGACCTCGTCCATCGACACCCCGGAGACGCCGCGGGCGGCGAACAGCGCAGCGGCAGCGTCCAGGACCCGGCGCCGGTTGCGGGCGGCGTCCGCACGCTCCTTGACGGGAGCGCCGACGGCGAGCCTTGCGGAAACGGACTGAAGTCCGCTACTGTCTCGAGCCATAAGAGGACTGTAGTCCGTTTCTAGTCGAGGAGGAAACCCGATGTCGGAGATCACCGTCGCGATCGCCTACCACTCCGGATACGGTCACACCGCCCGTCAGGCCGAGGCGGTCGCCGCCGGCGCCCGCGAGGTGCCGGGCACGACCGTCCAGCTGCTGCCCGTCGACGAGCCGACGGACGCGCTGCTCGCCGCTCTCGACGGCGCGGACGCCATCGTCTTCGGCGCGCCCACCTACATGGGCGCGGCGTCCGCGGGCTTCAAGCGGTTCGCCGAGGCGACGAGCAAGCCCTGGGCGGACGGCTTGCGCTGGAAGGACAAGGTCGCGGCCGGCTTCACCAACAGCCAGAACATCAACGGCAACAAGGAGAACACGCTGCTCGAGCTCGCCGTGCTCGCCGCGCAGCACGGCATGCACTGGGTGAGCCTCGGTCTCTACCCCGGATGGAACACGACCACCGGCAGCTCCGAGGACCTCAACAGGCTCGGCTCCTTCACCGGGGCGATGGCCCAGTCGCACGGGGACGTCGGGCCGGACGTCGCACCGCCGCCCACCGACCTCAGGACGGCGAGCGCGCTCGGCCGGCGGGTGGCCGAGGTGACCCGGGACTACGTGGCCGGGCGCCGGCTGCACACCGAGACGTTCCTCGAGGGCATCGCCTACGCCTCGGCCGGCCGCTGAGTCAGGCGATCACCGGCGGCGGCCAGGTCAGCCCCACGGGGTTGGGGAACGGGACGACGCCGCTCGCGGCCACGGCGTCGGCGAACGGGCGCAGCAGCGTCGCCACGCGTGCCGTCGCCGCCTCGCCGATCGCCTCCCACGGTCCGGACGCCGCCCTGTCGGTGCGTCGCTCGACGTCGGCGCGAGCGGCGCGGCCGGCGTCGGTGAGCGCACCGGCGGCGTCTGTCCAGCC
>DASQJO010000175.1:0-6433 GCA_035630955.1 Kineosporiaceae bacterium | reverse complement strand
CGCCCTCGAGGTGGGCGTCGAGGAAGGCCGCGTTCTCCTGGCGCTGCTTCGTCCAGCCGGCCAGCTTGCCCAGCTGGACGCGCCCGATGGCGGCGTGCACGTCCGTCATCCGGCAGTTGAACCCGACCACCTCGTTCTCGTAGCGGCGCTCCATGCCCTGGTTGCGCAGCAGCCGGACCATCCGCGCGACCTCCGGGGTCGCGCAGCTGACCATGCCGCCCTCGCCCGACGTCATGTTCTTCGTCGGGTAGAGGCTGAACATGGCGAAGGTGCCGAAGGTGCCGACGGGGCGGCCCTGCCAGGTCGCGGCGTGCGCCTGCGCGGCGTCCTCGAAGATCTGGATGCCGTGGCGCTCGGCGATCTCGCCGAGCCGCGTCATGTCCGCGGGCTGGCCGTAGAGGTGCACCGGCATGACGCCGACGGTCCGGTCGGTGATCGCGGCCTCGACGGCGTCCGGCGCGAGGTTGAAGGTCTCGGGGTCGATGTCGCCGAAGACCGGGGTGGCGCCGGTGAGCGCCACGGAGTTGGCGGTCGCCGCGAACGTGAAGGACGGGACGATCACCTCCTGCCCCGGGCCGACGCCGGCGGCGAGCAGGCCGAGGTGCTGGCCGGAGGTGCCGGAGTTGACGGCGACGCAGGTGCGCCCGTCGACGACCTCGGCGGCGAACTCCCGCTCGAAGGCCGCGACCTCGGGGCCCTGAGCGATCATTCCGCTGGTCAGCACGCGGTCGACCGCGGCACGCTCCTCGTCGCCGATGAGCACCTTGGCGGCCGGGATGGCCGGTCGGGTGGTCGTGTCCGTCATGCTGGCGCCTCCGTGAGCGTCTCGGTCAGCTGTCCGTCGTCGGTCTTCGTGGTGGTCTCGACGTAGCGCTCGCCCGTCTGCGGGCAGCGCCACGAGCCCCCGCCGTCCGGCTCGAGTGGGACCCCGGCCTTCCCCACCCAGCGCAGCCGCCGCGCCGGGACCCCGGCGACCAGCGCGAAGTCGGGTACGTCCTTGACGACGACCGAGCCGGCGGCGACGAGCGCCCACCGTCCGATCGTCACGGGCGCGACGCAGACCGAGCGGGCGCCGATGGACGCGCCCTGCCGGACGGTCACGCCGACGGCCTCCCAGTCGTCGCCGCGCTTGAGGGTGCCGTCGGGAGCGACGGCGCGCGGGTAGTGGTCGTTGGTGAAGACGACGGCGGGGCCGACGAAGGCGCCGTCCTCGAGCACCGCCGGCTCGTAGACCAGGGCGTGGTTCTGCAGCTTGCAGTTGTCGCCCATCCGCACGCCCGGGCCGACGTAGGCGCCGCGGCCGACGATGCAGTTCCGGCCGAGCACGGCGTGCTCGCGCACCTGGGCGAGGTGCCAGATGCTGCTGCCGTCGCCGATCTCCGCGCGCTCGTCGACGTCGGCGCTCGGCACGATCCGGACTGTCACTCGACCTCCACTGTCGACCTCTGGGGCGCCGCTCCGGCCAGCGCACGCAGCCGCTGCGCGAGGACGTCGTAGCCGGACGGCCCGGCGAGGGCGGCCTCCGACCACGTCACCGCCGCCGCACGGAGCGGCAGCAGGCTCGCCGGCTGCTCAGCCCAGCCCCGCAGCGTAGCCGACAGTGCGTCGGCGTCCGGCACGACGACCCCCGCGGCACTCTCGGTCACGATCGCCGCGGCCCGTGGCAGCGGCGTCGTGGCCACAGCCAGCCCGGCCGCCAGGTACTCGTACAGCTTGCTCGGAACGGCGTCCCGGAACGCCGGCGTGTCGTCGAGCAGCGAGAGCCCCACCCACGCGCCGCGGGCCAGCGCCCAGGCCTGCTCCGGGGGCCTGCGCCCGTGGAAGCGCACCCGCGCGACGGCGGGCGACGTCGCGACCCAGGTGCCCAGCTCGGCCTGGTCGGCCGGCGCCACCGGACCCACGACGTCGAGCTCCCATCCCGGGGCCGCTTCGATCGCGGCGAGCATCACGAACAGGCCGCGGGAGCGGCGCACGTCCCCGATGTAGAGCGCCCGCGGCACCGGGCCGGGGTCGGTGGGCGCGGGCAGGTAGGTGCCGGCCGTGGCGTTCCGGACGACGAGGCGAGCGGGCGCCGTCCGCGGGGGGACGTGCTCGTCGGCGACGACGACGAGGTCGGCGCGGCGCGCGGCGGCGAGCACGCCGCGGACGCCGGCCCGCGCCGCACGCCCGACGGCGCCACGCGCCCAGCCGCGGTCACGGGTGAGCGCGACGTAGTCCTCGTGGACGTCGACCACGAGCCGGCGCCGCCGCAGCCGCGCCGCGACCAGCGCGGAAGGGACGACGTCCGGGTCCAGCGTGAGGAGCACCCGGCCGCGGGCCCGCCACGGCTGGGCGAGCGCCAGCGCCAGCCGCGCCGCGACGCCGCGGGGCCGGGGGCGCGTCGTCACCGCGGCTCCCGCGGGCCCGTCGGACGCCGACCCGAGCCCGAGCACCTCGACGTCGAGGCCGGCGGCGACGGCCGCCTCGACCTCGCGGTGCAGTCGCGCGTCCGCGACGTCGTGACCGCTGCTGACGATCGAGACGTCGGGACGCGTGGGCTGCGTCACCGTTTAGAGGTCCTCCATCGAGATGGCGTCGCGCTTCACCTTGAGCGAGTCGGTGTAGGCGTCGACGATCTCCTGGGGCTCGCCGCGCTGCACCAGCTGGCCCTTCTGCAGCCAGATGGCGTCGTTGCAGAGGTCGACGACCGAGCCGAGCGCGTGGCTGACCAGGAAGATGGTGCGCGCCTGCGCCATGAGCTCCTGCATCTTCGCGAACGCCTTGTGCTTGAACGTGGCGTCGCCGGCGGAGAGCGCCTCGTCGACGAGCAGGATGTCGGGCTCCATGTGCACGGCGACGGCGAAGGCCAGACGGCCGTACATCCCGGACGAGTACGTCCGCATCGGCATGTCGATGAAGCCGTCCTCGAGAGCGGCGAAGTCTGCGATCTCGTCGTAGCGCTCGCGCACCTCGGCCCTGCTCAGGCCGGCGGCGAGACCGCCGAGCAGGACGTTCTCCCGGCCGGTGAGGTTGGAGTTGAACCCGACGCCGAGCGCCAGCAGCGTGCTCACCCGGCCGTTGACCTCGATCTCGCCGCTGGTCGGCGGAAGGATCCCGGCGAGCGCCCGCATGAGGGTGGACTTGCCCGCGCCGTTCGCGCCGACGATGCCCATGACCGTGCCCTGGGTGACGTCGAAGCTGACGCCGCGCAGCGCCTTGACCTCGCGGATGTTCGGCTCGCCCCCGCGCCCCATCCGCAGGACCCGCTGGCGCATGGTGTTCGCCTTGCGGTCCAGCGCCGTCCGGTAGGTGATGGAGACGTCCCGCACGGACACCGTGACGCGCTTGCGCTCCTCCTCCGTCCGGAATCGGTCGGACACGAACTCGGGCGCGTCGGGCCGCTCAGATACGGATGGCATAGTCGCGCTCCCTCGACACGTAGACGACGAAGCCCACCACGAACAGGACGACCGAGAAGACCACGGCCTCCAGCCAGGTCTCCCACGGCCCCACACGGCCGTTGACGATCGCGTCGCTCCACAGCTCGAAGATCGGGCTCAGCGGGTTGACGCGCGCGAGGTGCGCCTTGATGCCACTGCTGGCGTCGGCGAACCACAGGATCGGCGTCAGGTAGAGGCCGAGGCGGATCAGGTACGGCAGCAGGTTCTTGAAGTCCGTGTTGTAGACCTGGATGGTCGCGCAGACGAACGACAGACCCGAGGTGAACAGCACCAGGAGGGCGAAGATGGGCACGGTGAGCAGCAACGCCCAGGAGATGTTCTGTCGGTTGTAGATGATCATCATCACCGCGAGGACCGGCAGCGTCGGGAGGAACCGGAAGAACGCGACCACGATCTGCGTCCACGGCAGGAGCAGCCGCGGGAACGCGGTGTTGAGGATGAGCTTGCCGCCGCCGGCGACCGACCCCGCGGACTGCGTGACCGAGCCCGAGAAGAACGTGTAGGCGAAGATTCCGGCGAGCAGGTGGACGATGTAGTTCTGGGGTCGGTGGCCCGGACTGATGATCGTCACGAGCAGGTAGTACACCGCGGCGTTGAGCAGCGGGTTCAGGATCAGCCAGACCTGCCCGAACACCGTCTGGTAGTGCTGTGCCTTGAGCTCGGCCCGCGCCAACTCTCGCACGAAGGCGCGCCGCCTCCACAGCTCGGTCAGGTACCGCCCGAGCGGCGGCAGACCGGCCCGATGGGGGCGGTACACGTGGTGTTCGCCCAGGTAATCGTCCTGGGCGGCCGTCACGGGCGCGGCCACGTCCACCTCCTGAAGTTCCACTCGACCACACCGGCCGGAGGGCGGACCGTCGCGCCGCCGACCAACCTTAACCCCGTTCCGGCACCTCCCGCGGCAGTGGCCGCACCGACCGGTCCAACGGAGGAGGACCTGGTCATGTGAGGACGGCCGGCAACGACGACCGGTCCAGGCTGAAGGTGACCGGCAGGTCCGGCCGGGCCTTGGCCAGGTGCCATCCGATGGACACCGCCTGGGCGTCGGCCAGCAGCACGAGGTCGAGCGCGTCCAGGTCGATGTCCGGGAGCAGGAGCGACTGCGTGGAGCGCCACAGCACCCACGGCCGGATCGCGTGGTAGCCCTTGAGGAAGATCCGCTTGTGGGCGGCCCCGCTCAGCCGGGTGTACCGGTCGTGGACCCGCCGCGTCCCGGCGGCGCCGGCTCGGGCGGGCGCGGAGACTCCCCGCACAGCCCCGGCCCGTCGCAGGACGCCCAGGACGAGGCGCACGAGGACGTTCGGCAGCCCGACGAGCAGGCCCTGCTCCACCCGCATGATCGGGTGCCGCAGCTCCGCCGTCTCCAGCTCGGCGAAGGTCACCTGGCCCTCCAGGTCCGGCCAGTCGGACGCCCGCTCGCAGAGCAGGGTCACCTGGGCACCGGCGTCCAGCAGGTAGCGGACGTCCTTCGCGGCCCCCGTGCGCCGGTTGCGCACCACGGACACGACGAGCACGTGAGGGCGCGGTCGCGGCGTCCCGAGCGGAGCACCCGCCGGGCCTGCGACGGCTACGGCGGCGGGCACGTCGGCCGACGCCGGCCTGCTCGCGGAACTCATGGCGGAACCTCTTCCCGTGGTGGTGTCGCCTCGATACAGGGCGTCGAGCCGGGCCGCGACGGCCTCGAACCCGTAGCGGGAGCGCATGACCTGGCGGGCCGCGAGCGGGTCGACGCTGTCCCAGCGGTCGCGCAGCTCGCGGTACCCCTCGACGATCTCGTCGGCGCCCGCGCCGATGTCGAACAGCCCGCCCGCCTCCTTCTCGACGCCGGCGAGCACCTCCTCGGCGGCGGCGTACCGGGCGACGAGGACGGGCGTGCCCGTCGCGAGTGCCTCCACCGGCGTCATGCCGAAGGTCTCGTATCGGCTGGGGTGCACGAGCAGATCGTGCGCGGCGAGCAGGCCGGGCACCCGGTCCGGTGGCACCGGGTCGAGCACGCGGACGGCGTCCCCGAGGCCGAGCTCCTCGATCAGGTCGAGCGTCTCCTGCTTCTGCGCGCCCTCGCCGAGCAGCGTCAGCTCGAGGTCGGGCTCCTCGCGCCGGCAACGGGCGAGCGCGGCGACGAGCCGCAGCGGGCCCTTCCGCTCGATGAGCGAGCCGATGTACAGCCAGCGCCGCGGGCGCTCGGGCTTGGCGTCGCGGACGGGGATGCCGTCGAAGTCGACCGGGTTGCCGACGACGTGCAGCTTGTCCGCGTGGTGCGGGAAGACCTCGAGGATCTGGTCCCGGAGCACCCCGCTCACGCACACCCACGCATCCGCGCGGTGCACGGTCTCGTCGTAGAGCGTCCGCGCCCCCGGCTCCGCGAGAACCTCGGCGAGGTACGAGGCGTGCTCGGTGACGACGACGCGCGCGTCGGCCGGTGCGTTCTCGACCGCGACCAGCCCGCCGGGCAACCCCACGTGCGCGTGGACGACCTCGGCATCGAGCGGGCGCCCGCCCCGCGCCGTGCGGACGCCCTCGGCGACCGTCCGGGCGTAGTCCGCCCAGAGCCGCCGCGGCCGGACGAGGACCGGCAGGCGGGTGAGCCAGTAGCCGTCGCGGAGCACGGGACGCACCGCGGCCGTGCTGACGTCCCGGTAGTGCCGCAGCTGTGACCGGCGCAGGAAAGGCCCGCGCTGAGCGATCCAGTCCTCGGTGGCGAGCACGTCGATCCGGCCGGTGATCGGCTGCACCGCACGGACCTGCGACTCGACGAACGAGCCCTGCATCGGCTTGTTGGACGAGGGGAACCAGGGCGTGACGACGGTCAGCCTCTCAGCCACGGGTCACCTCCAGCAGAGCCGGCGCCTCGTCCTCGGCCGGGGCGGGCTCCTCGACCGGGCGACCGGTCAACCGCCGCAGCTCCCGCTCGAAGCCGGCCAGCTGACTGTCCCGGGTGTACCGGCTCGCGTACGCACGCGCGGCCGCCGCCAGCGCGGGGTCGGCGATGCGCG
>DASQJO010000174.1:0-8472 GCA_035630955.1 Kineosporiaceae bacterium | reverse complement strand
GTTCGTGGCCTCGACGCTCGCCGAGCTCGAGGAACGCGCAGCTGTCGGCGTCGACCTCCTCGACCTGGACGCCTTCGCCCACGAGCTCATCCGCAAGAGCGGCGCGCAGTCCTGCTACCTGGACTACGCACCCTCCTTCGGCCGAGGCCCGTTCGGGTACGTGCTGTGCACCTCGGTCAACGACGCGGTCCTGCACGGCAAGCCCCACCGGTACCGGCTCAGGGACGGGGATCTGCTCAGTCTCGACTTCGCCGCGTCCGTCGACGGCTGGGTCGCCGACTCGGCGATCAGCCTCGTCGTGGGCACCGCCCGTGCGGGCGACCTCGAGCTGATCCGGGTCACCGAGCGGGCGCTCGACGCCGCGATCGCGCTCGCACGCCCGGGGTACACGATCGGCGACCTGTCGCACACCATCGGAACGGTGGCCCGGGACGCCGGCCTCGGCGTCAACCTGCAGTTCGGCGGACACGGCGTCGGCCGCACCATGCACGGCGACCCTCATGTCCCCAACGACGGGCGTCCTGGTCGGGGCTACCGCCTCCGGCCGGGCCTGGTCATCGCCGTCGAGCCGTGGTTCATGCGGGGGACCGACGAGCTGCGCGTCGATCCGGACGGGTGGACCCTCCGCAGCGCGGACGGAAGCCGCACCGCCCACTCCGAGCACACGATAGCGATCACGGAGTCCGAACCGATCGTCCTCACCCGACGCCCGTCGTGAGTCCGCGCCCCCGGACGCGAACGGGCGTCATGGGGCGAGCAGAGGGGCGAGCTTGTTGTCGACCAGCGTCAGCGCCGAGGCGATCGCCATGTGCATGTCCAGGTACTTGTACGTCCCGAGACGGCCGCCGAAGAAGACGCCCGGCTCCGCCTCGGCCCGCCGCCGGTACCGCTCGAGCCGCTCGCGGTCCGAGGCGGCGTTCACGGGGTAGTACGGCTCGTCCCCCGGCCCGGCGGTCCGCGAGTACTCGCGGACGACGACCGTCCGGTCGGTGGGGTACTCGCGTTCGGGGTGGAAGTGCCTGAACTCGTGGATGCGCGTCCACGGCACGTCCTCGTCCGCGTAGTTCACGACCGACGTCCCCTGGAAGTCCCGCATCGGCAGGACCTCCTGCTCGAAGTCCAGGGTGCGCCAGGCCAACGGGCCTTCTCCCCACTCGAAGTACCGATCCAGCGGACCGGTGTAGACGACGGGGGCGGGCGGCAGGTCGGCGCGGACGTCGAAGAAGTCGGTCCCCGTGCGGACGTCGACCAACGGGTGGTCGGCCATGCGCGTCAGGAACGCCGCGTACCCGTCGATCGGCAGGCCCTCGTAGGTGTCCGAGAAGTAGCGGTTGTCGAAGGTGAAACGGACAGGGAGCCGGGTGATGATGTCCGGCGGCAGATCGGCGGGGTCGGTCTGCCACTGCTTGGCGGTGTACCCGCGCACGAAGGCCTCGTAGAGCGGACGGCCGATCAGCGAGATCGCCTTCTCCTCCAGGTTGGCGGCGGTGCCCGGCTCCACCTCGGCCGCCTGACTGCGCACCAGTTCGGCCGCCTCCGACGGCGACATGTGGCGACCGAAGTACTCGCAGATCGTGCCGAGGTTGATCGGCATCGGGTAGACCCGTCCCTTGAAGACGGAGAAGACGCGGTGCTGATATCCGGTGAAGCCGGTGAACCGGTTGACGTAGTCCCACACCCGCTGATTGGAGGTGTGGAACAGATGCGCGCCGTAGCGGTGCACCTCGATGCCGGTGCTCGGCTCCGGTTCGGACCAGGCATTGCCGCCGATGTGATCGCGCCGCTCGAGGACCAGCACCCGACGCCCGAACTGCGCGGCCACCCGCTCGGCGACGGTGAGCCCGAAGAACCCCGATCCGACGACGATCAGCTCGGGCTCGTCGCCAGTCATCGCCGCCCGTCCCCGTCGCGCGAGGCGCGATGCATCCACCCGACCTTCATGACGTCCCCTGCGGCTGATCCTTCGGCCTGCGGCGGGCGCCGCACCGCTCCTCACGTTCCCCCGGCAGGCGCTTCCAATCCCCCGTGTGGCCGCTCGGCCTGTGGGTAGGAACCGTGTCGGTGCCTCGCGCTACCGTCGCCGCGGAGGTGGGACATGAGCGAACACGGGTGGCGCGCCTTCCTCGCCGACCAGGGTGGTTCGGACTGGGTCGTGCTGCACGGGGGAGCGACGGCCGTCTTCCGCGTGGGGTCGATGCTCGAAGCGGCCCGGCTGGCGGAGGCGATCGCGCAGATCCCGGATCTCGATCCTGCGGGCGTGCTGATGACGATCGCCCGCGACCAGATCACGGTGCGTCTGACCCGCGGCCTCGAGCACCTCGAGGAGCGGCACGTGCAGCTGGCTCGCGCGATCTCGGCAGTCGCCCACGAGCACCGAGCGGTGGGTGACCGGACGCGCGTCCAGGAGGTGCAGCTCGCCGTCGCGGCGCAGCCCGACGAGATCGACCTCGGTTTCTGGCGCGCGGTGCTCGGCTATCGCGAATCGTCCGACGACAACGCCGTCGACCCGCTCGGACATGGCTCGACCGTCTGGATGCAGGACCTCGACCCCGCCAAACCCCTGCGCCATGCCATGCACGTGGACGTCTCGGTCGCCCGCGAACAGGCCGAGGATCGCCTGGCTGCCGCTGTTGCTGCCGGCGGCCGCGTCGTCGACGACTCCCACGCCCCGGGCGCCTGGATCCTCTCCGATCGCGCCGGCAACCGCGTCTGCATCGCGGCCTGGCCCGACGGTGCCCCCGAGTAGGCCGGCGCTCACCAGCGTCGGACCACAGTCGCCTTGGGGCCGGTGACCAGGGTCGCCGGCGGCACGTCGTCGGCGACGATCGCCCCGGCGGCGACCACGGCGTCCCGGCCGATGGTGACCCCGGGCAGGATGGTCGCCCCCGCGCCGATCCACGCGTTCTCCGCCACGTCGATGGGGGCACCCGTGAGGAACAGCCGCCGCTCCGCCGGGTCGACAGGGTGGCCGCTGGTGATGAACGTGACCTTCGGGCCGATCATCACGCGCTCCCCGAGCCGGATCCCGGCGTAGTCGAGGAACGTGCAGCCCTGGTTGACGAACACCCGCTCCGCGAGGTCCAGGTGGAGCCCGTGATCGGTGTAGACGGGCGGGTAGATCGTCACCCTCGGCGGGAGCGGCCGACCGGGGTCTGCTCGAACAGCGCAGCCTTGCCCGCGTCGTCGTCGAAGGGCAGGACGTTCAAGCGCGCGGCGAGCTCGGTGACCTGCAGCACCCGCTCCGCCATCGCCTGGGACTCGGGGCCGTGGATGCGCAGGAGACGCTCGCCGGGCATGCCGGGGATCCTCTCCCATGACGGCCACGTGCCTTATATGCCTTGACAGTTATATAGCCAGCAGGACATGCTCGTCTCGTGCCGGACGTTCTGGAGGTGCTCGCCGAGCCCCGTCGACGTCGCATCCTCGACGCCCTGCGTCCCGGTGAGATGTCGGTCGGGGCGCTCGTCGAGCAGGTCGGGAGCAGCCAGCCGCTGGTGTCCAAGCACCTGCGGGTCCTGCGGGACGCGGGCCTGGTCGAGGTGCGCGTCGACGGACAGCGCCGCCTCTACCGTCTGCGGCCCGAGCCGCTGATCGAGCTCGACGCCTGGCTCGAGCCCTACCGGCGCATGTGGCACACCAGCCTCGACCGCCTCGAGGCCCACCTGACCGAAGGAGAACGCGATGACTGAAGCCACCTTGCTCTCGTCCGGCGACAAGCCGGTCCTGCGCTTCGAGCGGTTCCTGCCGCGACCCGTCGAGGACGTGTGGCGCGCGGTCACCGATCCCGCCGAGATGCGGTCATGGTTCCCCACCCGGATCGAGATCGATAGGTGGGAGCCGGGCGCTCGCCTCACCCACCACTTCGACGGGCAGCCGTACGGTCCGCTGCCCGGCGTCGTGCTCGAGTGCTCCGAACCCCACCGGCTCGTGTTCACCTGGGGCGACGACACCATCAGCTTCGAGCTCTCCCCGACCGACGGCGGCACGCTCTTCGTGCTCAGCGAGGAGCTCGCGGCGCCTCATGCCGCTCGCAACGCCGCCGGATGGGAGGTCTGCCTCGAGCGTCTCGTCGAGGGCGCGGTGGGGGAGGACTGGCCGTCGCGCTTCGAGCGCTACAGCGCGAGGTTCGAGCCTGTGCTGGGCGCGCAGGAGGGCCCACCCGCCGACGTCCGCGGCTGAGCGCCGCCCCGCTGGGGCGGTCGAAACCCTTCGACGGGGAGTCCCACGGCTGATTAGCGTCGACGGCGTGATCGAGGCGATCGGGGACGAGCGGGAGATCCGGACGATCCTCGCCAGGGTCGACGCGCTGTTCAGCTCGGGGCTGGCGGACCGCAGGAGGCGCAGCACATCCGCCGCTCGGCGAGTGGTCGCGGACCTGCAGGTGGGGGCGCTGCACCACCCGGATCCGCACATCCGGCGGAGCTGTCTGTGGTGGCTCGACCACCACGCGAACGACGCCTCCATGGCGGTCTTCGCGCTGGCGCTCCGGGACGAGGTCGACTTCGTCCGGGACGTGGCGCTGCACTCGCTGGCCTGCGAGGGGTGCAAGACCGACCAGATCTGCCTGACCGACGTCGTGCCGTCGCTCGTCCGGGTGCTCGAGGAGGATCCGAAGCCGGACCTCCGTGTCAAGGCGCTGTCGGCGCTCCTCGCCCTCTCCGACCGCGACCCACGGGCTCGGGCGGCGCTCGACCGTGCCGGCCGGGACAACACCGACCCGGTGGTCCGCAGGTGCGCCGCGGATGCGGCGAAGGGCGGCTACGTCGCCCCGAAGAAGCGGTACGAGCGCCGTCAGCGCCGGCGCGGCGCCCTGGGCCACGGCACCCTCTCCGGCGACGTGTCCCGTCACTGAGAACGATCCGTGGGCGTGATCCGCGCGCTGTGGGTCGTGCCGTCCTGGCCGGTCCAGGTGACCGTCGTCGACCTCCCGGGTGACACCGTGGACAACGCGTCCACGAGATCGCTCGCGCTCGACACGCGCTCACCCGCGATGGAGGTGATCGTGTTACCGCTGCTCAGGCCCGCCGCAGCTGCGGGTGAGCCCTGAACGACGCCGTCCACCTGTGCGCCGTCGGCGCCGTCCTCGACCTGGACCCCGAGGTAGGCGCGGGGACCGCTCGAGGCGGAGCTGCCGGTCCCCGGGCCGGCCTGGGTGTCGGCCGCGCCGGCCTCGATCCCGCGGGCGACGGAGAGCGCGGTGGCGATGGGGATGGCGTACCCGTCGTCGCCCCGGGCGGATGCGGCGGTGTCCATGCCCACAACCGAGCCGGAGGCGTCGAGAAGGGGTCCGCCGGAGTCACCGGGCTGGATGCCGGCGTCCGTCTCGATGAGTCCCGTGAGCTGCTCGGGGTTGCTGCCGTCGGTGTCGCTCGCGGTGATGCTCTGATCGACGCCGGTGACCGTGCCAGGCGCAGCGCTCGGCGTGCCGCCGGTGCCGCCGGCGTTCCCGACGCCGACCACCGCGTCGCCCACGCTGACGGATCCCGACGAGGTCCTCACCGTGTCCAGACCGGAGGCGCCGGTCAGCTGGACGACGGCGACGTCGGTGGTGGTGCTGATCCCGACGACGCGCGCGTCGTAGGTGCGTCCCGACGCGGCGACGGTCACGGAGATGCTGGTCTCGCCCTGGACGACGTGCTTGTTCGTCAGCACCTCGCCGTCGGACGTCAGCACCATCCCGGTCCCCGCGGCCCGCTCGGTGCCGTTCAGGACGACGTCGATGTCGACGACCCCGGTCTCCTGTGCGGCCGTCGCGAGGGACGTCGCCTGCGAGCCGCCGACGCCGAAGCGCCTCCGGTCCGACGGGAAGCCCGACGCAGACGACCCGGAGCCGGACGCGCCCGTGTCGGACCACCTCGGCGTCGCCAGCACGGGTGCCGTGGCCGCCGACGCGTGCACCACGGCTCCCGCGCCGACGGCCACACCGGTGGCGACCAGGGCCGCGGCGGCGATCGTCGATCGCGTCCGACGCCTGCCCGGCACTCCTGCCGGTGGGCCGCCGGCGCGCTGCACGCTCGTCGGCGTCTCGTTCTCGTCGCTGTCCATCGATCGACTCGCTTCCTGGCTGCCCTGTCCGACTGACCCGACCATCGGACGGCGCGGACATGGGAAGCACCTGGAAACCGGCTGAGCGCCCGGCAAGTTCTCCGTCGACCTACCGCCACCCCCACAATGGGTCTAGCGTCTGCTGCACGGGGCGACCCGATCATGGAGGCGACATGCTCAGCGACAGCAGAGTCGAGGCCAACATCCCTGCCGGCGACATCGAGCGCGCGAAGGCGTTCTACGCGGACAAGCTCGGCCTCACCCGCTCGACCGAGGTGATGCCGGGGTACGTCCGGTACGAAACCGCCGGCGGCACCGCGTTCAACCTGTACCAGACCCAGTTCGCCGGCACGGCGGGGCACACGATCGCCCAGATCCACGTCGACGACGTCGAGAAGGAGGTCGCCGACCTCAAGGCCCGGGGCGTCGACTTCGAGGTCTACGACGACATGCCGGGCGTGGAGTGGCGGGGCGAGGTCGCCGTGATGCCCGGCATGGGCAAGGCCGCCTGGTTCAAGGACAGCGAGGGCAACATCCTCTGCGTCGACGAGCCCGAGACGGCCTGACCCGCAGGGGTCTGGAAGCGGGCGGGTCCGCGGCGCATCATCGAGACATGCCCGACGAACAGCCCGAGACGGACGTCCAGCCGACAGAGGTCGTCGTCCGGCCCCTGCCGGAACGGCGGGCCGACTGGCGGTCGCGCGCCCTCGCGGTCCGTGCCGCGCTGCCGCAGCTCGCCCGCAACCCGGTGGTCGTCGGGGCGACCGCCGCGGCGGCGACGGTGGTCGCGCGGCTCGCCGTCGAGGTGGCGCGCCGCGCCGTGCTCGAGGCCGTCCCGGGGCGGACGTCGACCCTCGACGTCCAGGGGTCGATCGTGCACGAGGTGCACGTCGTGCACCACGTGGTCCACCACGTCGTGCACCATTCAGCGCCACCGGGGACGCCGCTCTGGATCCCGGTCCTGCCGCCGCGCCGCTGAGGGAACGGCCCCGCCGGCGCTCGGCGCGGCCGCGCGATGTGAGAGCCTCAGCCCCGGGTCGGCGCGAACGTCTCGAGCACCTCGTGCGCGTGCTCGAGCGCGGCCGCCGGGTCGGCGTCCGGCGACCCGACGTGGGACACGAAGTTGAGGTCGAGGAACACCTCGGTCGCGCCGTGCTCGCGCAGCCGCCCCAGGTCCTCGCGGACGGCGTCCGCCGATCCGCTGAGCGGGCGCCGCTCGCCGTCGTCGCGCACGTCCTCCCCGAGCCTGACCCAGCCGCGGACGACGAACCTGAGCGCGTCCGCGTCGCGACCGGCGTCGGAGGCGGCCGAGCGGACCGTCGTCACCGCCGTCTCGATGTCGTGGAGGTCGAAGCGACTGCTGCTGATCCAGCCGTCGGCGATGCGGCCCGCACGACGCAGGCCGGCCTCCGCCGTCGCGCCGAGCAGGATCGGTGGCGTGGGCCGCTGCACCGGCTTGGGCAGGAACCGCGAGGGCGGGACGTCGGTGAACTCGCCGTGGAACTCGACCGGGTCGTCGCCCCACAGGGCTCGTAGCGCCCCGACGGTGTCCTCGAGCCGGGCGGCGCGCCGGTCGTAGGGGACGCCGAGGGCGGCGAACTCCTCCCGTGCCCAGCCCAGGCCGAGGCCGACGTCGAGGCGGCCGCGGGAGAGCACGTCGAGCGAGACCAGCTGGCGGGCCAGGATCGCCGCAGGCAGGAACGGGGCGTTGATCACGGCGGTGCCGAGCCGCACCCGGCTCGTGCTCGCCGCCGCGAACGCGAGCGCGACGACGGGGTCGAGCACCGAGCGGTACTGCGGGCCCCAGTCCTTCTCCGCCGGCGCCAGCAGGCGCTGGTAGGTCCACAGGGAGCCGTAGCCGAGTTCCTCGGCCCGGACGGCGAGCCGCTGCACGTTCTCCGGTGTCGCCCACACCCCGGAGACGGGGAGGCCGAAGCCCAGCACGAAGTCGCTCATGGCCACCATTCTGTCGGTCTGTCCAGGGCCGCCGCGCCGTGCCAGGCTCGAGGGCGACGACGTCGTCACCCGCCCGGAGGTCGCGATGCGCAGCACGATGATGGACGTCCCGCTCCTGGTCTCGCGGATCCTCACCCACGGCACCACCGTCCACGCCTCGTCGGAGGCGGTGACCTGGACGGCGGACGGGCCTCGGCGGACCTCCTACGCGGAGGTCGGCCGCACCGCCGCGCGGCTCGCGCACGCCCTGCACGACCTCGGCGTCACCGGCGACCAGCGCGTCGGCACGTTCATGTGGAACAACGCCGAGCACCTCGCGGTCTACCTGGCCGTCCCGTCGATGGGGGCGGTGCTGCACCCGGTCAACATCCGCCTGTTCCCGGAGCAGCTCGCGTACGTCGTGAACCACGCCGAGGACCAGGTCGTCGTCCTCGACGCCACGCTCGCGCCGGGCTTCGCCAAGCTCCTGCC
>DASQJO010000173.1:0-5292 GCA_035630955.1 Kineosporiaceae bacterium | reverse complement strand
TGCGCACCGTCCGGCACGTCGTCCTCTCCACCGCGGGCGGCGAGGTCGGGGACGACGTCCGCGGCGCGCTCGCCGAGCACGCCCAGGTCCACGACTGGACCGCGCTCCTCGCCGGCCGATCCGAGACGTTCGACTGGCCGGAGCTGGACGAACGCGACGCGGCCTCGATGTGCTACACGTCCGGCACCACCGGCAACCCCAAGGGCGTCGTCTACAGCCACCGGTCGACGTACCTGCACTCGCTCTACATGACCAGCGGCGACGTCACCGGCATGCGGCAGGGCAACCGGGTGCTGGCCGTCGTCCCGATGTTCCACGCGAACGCCTGGGGTCTCCCGTACGCGGCGGTGCTCTCCGGCGCCTCGCTGCTGCTGCCGGACCGGTTCCTGCAGGCCGCGCCGCTGGCCGCGTTCATCGCCGCCGAGCGGCCGACGCACGCGGGCGCCGTCCCGACGATCTGGAACGACCTGCTCGACCATCTCGACGCGAACCCGTCCGACGTCTCCAGTCTGGACGAGGTGATCGTCGGCGGGTCGGCGTGCCCGCCCGCGCTCATGCGCGCCTACGAGGAGCGGCACGGCATCCGGATCGTGCACGCGTGGGGAATGACGGAGATGTCGCCGATCGGCACGGTCGGGCATCCGCCCGCCGGGCTCGACCCCGAGGAGGCGTTCGCCTACCGGGTGACGCAGGGCCGGATCGCCGGTCCGGTCGAGGCGCGGCTGGTCGGCGCGGACGGCACCGAGCAGCCCTGGGACGGCAAGGCCGTCGGCGAGCTCGAGGTCCGAGGGCCCTGGGTGACAGGCGGCTACTATCGCGACCCGGACCCGGCGAAGTTCGACGAGGGCTGGCTGCGGACCGGGGACGTCGGTGTGCTCAGCCCGGACGGCTACCTCACCCTCACCGACCGTGCGAAGGACGTCATCAAGTCGGGGGGTGAGTGGATCAGCTCCGTCGAGCTCGAGAACCACCTCATGGCGCACCCGGCGGTCCGGGAGGCCTCGGTCGTCGGCGTCCCGGACGAGCGGTGGGGCGAGCGACCGCTCGCGACGGTCGTCGTCAAGGACGGCGCGACCGTGACGCCGGAAGAGCTACGGACCTTCCTCGCCGAGCGGGTCGCCCACTGGCAGCTGCCCGAGCGGTGGGCCTTCATCGACGAGGTGCCCAAGACCAGCGTGGGCAAGTTCGACAAGAAGGTGATCCGGTCCCGGTACGCCGACGGTGAGCTGCAGGTGCAGACCACCTGACGAGCGCCGGCTGCAGTGCGGGCCGCGCCACCCTGTCGCACCTAGCGGACGCGCAGGACGAGGAGCGCGACGTCGTCCTCGTGCAGGCGGCCGCCGAGCATGCCGTCGAGCACGGCCTGGGCGAGGTCGTCGACCGGCCGTGCGGCGGAGTCGGCGACGACCCTCCGGAGGCGCTCGATCCCGAGGGCGAGGTCCTCGCCGCGGCGTTCGACGAGGCCGTCGCTGTAGCAGACCAGCGTCGCGCCGCGGGGCAGCTCGACCCGCTCCTCGGCGCGCGGGTCCGTCTCGATGCCGATCACGGGCGAGACCGTGCCGAGCAGCCGGGTGCTGCCGTCGTCCAGGAGCAGCACCGGCGGCGGGTGCCCGGCGCTCGCGTACACCAGCGTCCGGGCGCCGCCCTCGCGCGGGGGTCCGAGCCGGGCGTAGAGCACCGTCGCCATGGTGTCCTCGTCCAGCCCGCGCACCAGGCTGCAGACCCGATCGAGCACGCGACCGGGGGAGGCGTCGTCCCAGGCGTAGGAGCGCAGCACGGCGCGCAGCTGGCCCATCCCGGCGGCGGCCGCGACGTCGTGGCCCGCGACATCGCCGACGGCGACCCCGACGTCCCCGTCCGGCAGCGTGAGGACGTCGTACCAGTCGCCGCCGACCTGCCCGGAGTGCGCGCTCGGCAGGTAGCGCGCGGCGAGGTCGAGGCCGTCGAGGTCCGGCAGCCGGGGGAGCAGGCTGTGCTGCAGCGTGAGGGCGGTGTCGCGCTCGTGTCCGTAGAGGCGGGCGTTCTCCACGGCGACGCCGACCCGCCGTCCGATCTCCTCCGCGAGCCGGACGTCGTCCGCGTCGTAGGGCCGCGCGCCGCGTCGGCTCCCCAGCGTCAGCACGCCCTCGACGCCCTGCCGGGACACGATCGGCGCCATGATCACCTCGACCAGCCCGAGCTCGAGGTAGAGCCGCAACTGCTCGTCGTCCTGGGCCACCCGGCCGAGCACGGCCGGGTCCACCCGAACGAGCTCGGCGGGGCCGCCGGCCAGGATCCGGTGGACGCCGGAGCTCGGGATGCTGATCCGCGGCCGGCGCGCCTCGGCGTTCAGGAACAGCTGCCGCACCTGTGCGTCGCGGGCCACGACCACGCTGGTCCGCGCGCTGCCCGCGTCGCGGGGCGCGGCCGTGACGTCGGCGGCGAGGTCGACGACGCAGAGGTCGGCGAGGGCCGGCACCAGGTGGTCGGCCAGCGCCTGCGCCGCAGCCAGCACGTCGAGGTCGGTGTGCAGCGCGCGGGTGGCCTCGGCGAGCAGCGAGACCCGCGCCGTCGCCGTGCGCAGAGCGGCCCGGGCCCGGATCTCGGACGCCGCCGCGGCGGCGATGTCGGCGACGCTCTCGAGCTCGTCCTCGGTCCACTCCCGCGGCGCGTCGTCGATGACGCAGAACGACCCGAGGACGTTGCCGTCCTCGTCGACGAGCGGGAACCCGGCGTACGCCTGGACGCCGAGGTCGGGGATCGCGAGGTTGTCCTGCACCCGGACGTCGGCCTTGGCGTCGGTGACGACGAGCCGCTCGCCGGACGTCACGACCAGCCGGCAGAAGGAGTGCGTCAGCGGCGTCTCGGCGCGCTCGCTCCACTCCGGTGGCAGGCCGACCTCGGCGGCGAAGTGCTGGCGCCCGGGGTCGACCAGGGAGACGAGCGAGACGGGTGCGCCGACCACGCGGGCGGCGAGCCGGGTGAGCCGGTCCAGCACGGGGTCGTGCGCGGCGTCCAGCAGGCCGGTGCGGTCGAGGGCGCGCAGCCGCGCGTCGTCGTCGAGCGGCTGCCCTGCCATGCACGACCTCCTCGTCCCGGGTCGGCTGCCGGCCCCGGCAAGCCCCGGACGAGCCTATGCGAACGAACCGCAGGAGAATCGGGCGTGGTCCTGGCGCCAGATGCCCCGCGGGGGACACACTGCGTCAACCAACGATCGACCGAGCACGACGACGGCGTGGAAGGGCGGTGCCGATGAGCGCACCCGTGAGCGGGCAGGAGCAGTACGTCGCTGCTGCCCGGAGGGCGGCCAGAGACCTCGTCTCGGCCGTGGAGCACCTGGCGAGGACGTCGCCGCCGTCGATCGACCTGAGACGGCTGGCCGAGGACGCGGCCCGGATCTCCGTCGACCTCGACCTGCTCACGGGAGGCCGGACGCCGAAGCCGGCCCCCGCTCTCGAGATCGTCCAGGACGTCGAGTACCCGGCCTCGCTGTTCGAGGGCGCGGACGACGAGGGCCTCGGCCCTCGACGGCGGTGACGCTCTCGACGCCCTCGACGTCGAGGGAATCCGCGCCGGCCAGCGCCGGCACCTGGACCACGAGGACCGCGCGGGCGCGGATCGCCGCCCGCACGCTGCGGCAGGACCGGTGGTGGACGGGCCCGCTCGTCACCGGGCTCGTGCTGCTCGCGTTCATCGTCTACGCCACGTGGCGCGCGTTCGAGAACGCCTACTACTACTCGGCGCCGTACCTCTCGCCGTTCTACTCGCCCTGCCTGGCGACGAACTGTGTGCCCGACACCAGCGACCTGGGCACGGTCGTGGGGGACTGGTGGAAGCTGTCGCCGGCCCTGATCATCCTGGTGTTCCCGCTGGGCTTCCGGCTGACCTGCTACTACTACCGCAAGGCCTATTACCGTGCCTTCTGGCTGTCGCCGCCCGCTTGCGCCGTCGCCGAGCCGCACACCCGGTACACGGGCGAGACCCGCTTCCCGCTCGTGTTCCAGAACGTGCACCGCTGGTTCTTCTACATCGGCCTGATCTTCAACACGATCCTCACCTACGACGCGCTGCTGGGGTTCCGGGATCCGCAGGGCAACTGGGGGCACATGGGCCTGGGCACGCTCGTGCTCCTGGCGAACGCCGTGCTGCTCTGGGCCTACTCGCTCTCGTGCCACTCCTGCCGGCACGCGATCGGCGGCCGGCTCACGCACTTCTCCCAGCACCCGCTGCGCTACAAGGCGTGGACCTTCGTCTCCCGACTCAACGCCCGGCACGCGCGGTTCGCGTGGATCTCCCTGATCGGCGTCGCCCTGACGGACCTCTACGTGCGGTCCGTCGCGTCCGGTGCCATCACCGATCTCCGGTTCTTCTGAACGTCTCCTGAAAGGCACTCATGAGCGAGACCGAGCGGCACAGCTACGACGTCGTCGTGGTGGGGGCCGGCGGCGCCGGGCTCCGCGCGGCGATCGAGGCGCGTGCCCAGGGCAAGCGGACCGCGGTCATCTGCAAGTCACTGTTCGGCAAGGCGCACACCGTCATGGCCGAGGGCGGCATCGCCGCGTCCATGGGCAACGTCAACAGCAGCGACAACTGGCAGGTGCACTTCCGCGACACGATGCGCGGCGGCAAGTTCCTCAACCACTGGCGGATGGCCGAGCTGCACGCCAAGGAGGCGCCCGACCGCGGCTGGGAGCTGGAGACCTACGGCGCGCTGTTCGACCGCACGCCCGACGGCAAGATCAGCCAGCGCAACTTCGGCGGCCACACCTACCCGCGGCTCGCGCACGTCGGCGACCGCACGGGTCTGGAGATGATCCGCACGCTGCAGCAGAAGGTCGTCTCGCTGCAGCAGGAGGACTACCGCGAGACCGGCGACTACGAGGCCAACATCCGCGTCTTCCACGAGACGACGATCACCGACCTCTTCAAGGCGGACGGCAAGATCGCGGGCTGCTTCGGCTACTACCGCAGCACCGGCGCCTTCGTCCGCTTCGACGCGCCCGCCGTCGTGCTGGCGACCGGCGGTGTCGGCAAGAGCTACCAGGTCACGTCGAACTCCTGGGAGTACACCGGCGACGGCCACGCGCTCGCCCTCCGCGCGGGCGCCACGCTGATCAACATGGAGTTCCTGCAGTTCCACCCCACCGGCATGGTCTGGCCGCCATCGGTCAAGGGCATCCTCGTCACCGAGTCCGGCCGCGGCGACGGCGGGGTGCTGCGCAACTCCGAGGGCAAGCGCTTCATGTTCGACTACGTCCCGGACGTCTTCCGCGAGCAGTACGCGACGAGCGAGGCCGAGGGCGACCGCTGGTA
>DASQJO010000172.1:0-5497 GCA_035630955.1 Kineosporiaceae bacterium | reverse complement strand
CGGCAGGACGGTCCGATCGGGTCAGCGCCGCTCCTGCCGCTGCTTGCAGCTGACGCACAGCGTGGCCCGCGGGAATGCCTGCAGCCGCATCTTGCCGATGCCCTCGCCGCACGACTCGCACGTGCCGTAGGTGCCGTCCATGATCCGCTGCAGCGCCCGCTCGGTCTGGAAGAGGCTCTCCCGGGTGTTCGCCAGCAGGGTCATCTCCTGGTCGCGCTCGAACGCCTTGGCGCCGGTGTCCGCCTGGTCGTCACCGGCCCCGTCCCCCCCGTCCCGCAGCACGTCGGACAGCGCGCTCTGCAGCGAGGCGACCTCGGACTCGATCCGGCTGAGCTCGGCCCCGAGCACGCGGCGCTGCTCGGCCAGCTCGTCGGGGGTCCACGGCTCCTCGCCGGGCGCGACCGCGACGGTCGACGGCTCCGCCGCCTGCTCCGCGGGATTGCGATCTGCCATGAATCCTCCCCAACCCGCTCGGAGCAGGCATCGACGGTCCCGGAAGGATAGGTCCTCCCCCCGGCGGTCTCAATCCGCCACGCGTCGTCGTCGCCGCGCGGCGGAGAGTGCTGATGCCCAGACGCGACGGCGGTCCCGGTCACCCGCTCCCGCGCGGATGATCGGAACCGCCGTCGTTCACCTGCTGGTGCTCACCCGATGCCGGCCTCGCTGTGCGAGGCTCCCGCCGGCCGCGGCGAGCCGGGGTGTCAGCCCCGGTCGCCGAAGGGGTAGCTCTGGCTGGTCTGGTCCGAGCCCTGGTCCGCGGCGTACGCGCCCCGGGTGGGCAGCGGGCCGTTGCCGTACCCCATGGGCGCGCTCCCGGCCAGGCTCGGCGCCGGCTGCGGGGTGCGGTTGGGGACGACGGCGGCCTTGGACTCGAGCTCGCGGAGCTGGCCCTCGAGGTAGGACTTGAGACGGCTGCGGTACTCGCGCTCGAAGGCGCGCAGCTCGTCGATCTTGCGCTCGAGCAGCGAGCGCTCCTGCTCGAGGGAGCCGAGCGTCTGGCGCTGCTTCTCCTCCGCCTCGCGGACGAGGCGGGTCGCGTGCTCCCGGGCCTCGCTCACGATCCGGTCGCGCTGCTGCTCACCGTTGCGCACGTACTCGTCGTGGAGCTTCTGCGCCAGAGCGAGCATGCCGGCGGCCTCCTGCGGGCCACCGGGCGCGCCCTCCATCGCCGCCATCGCGGCCATGGGGCGGACCGGCTCGGCCACGACCGGCTGCGGCGGGGCCGCCGCCAGCACCGGTGCCGGCTCCTCCGCGCTCTCGCGCGACACGTTGGAGCGGGAGAGCTCGCCCACGCGGCGCTCGCAGGCCCCGAGCTTGGCGCGCAGGTCCTCGTTCTCCTCGGTGAGGCGGCGGAGCTCGTTGACGACCTCGTCGAGGAAGTCGTCAACCTCGTCCTGGTCGTAGCCCTCGCGGAACTTGGTCGCCTGGAAGCGCTTGTTGACTACGTCCTCTGGCGTCAGAGCCATGCTGGTCACCTCGCGGGAGAGACTAGGTCGGCGGATCGGCGTCGCCGTGTCACCGTAGCGGATGCCGGTCGGGTTAACGAACAGGTGCGGTCCGGGGAACAGGCGTGGACTCTGAGTGACTGCGACAACACGGATAGTACATGTCAGCAGCAGGTGAGCAAGCTGCTACCCACGGGCGCCGTGCGCGCGTGTCAGGGACGTAGGACGCCCATGAGGACGAACGTGATGATCATGAGCACGGGGAACGCCAGGTCCAGGCGGACCGCCCCGAGCGGCAGCGGCGGCAGCAGCCTGCGCAGCACCTTGACCGCGGGATCCGTGGCCGAGTAGGCGCCCTCGGCGAACACCAGGACCGGGCCGCGCGGGCGCCACTCCCGGGAGAAGTACTGGATCCAGTCGAAGACGAAGCGCACGATGAGCGCCACGAAGAAGAGGAACACCACCAGGTACAGCACGGTCTTCACCGCGGTGATCGCGGACACGGTCCTGACATTCCCATCGGTGAGGTCGGGGCGGGCAGCCCCACGGCGGCACGCTGGTCGGACCCGTCGATGGTAGTCGGCCGGGGCGACTGCGAGGTGAACGACCCGTCCGCGGCCGCGGTTCCGCCCCGCAGGGCCCGTCAGCTCTGGTTGAAGAACGCCCGCTCGGGGACGTGCGGCTTGTCCGCCGGCGTGACCTCGACGTGCGAGGGCGAGAGCAGGAAGACCTTGCTCGTCACCTTCTCGATCGAGCCGTGCAGGCCGAAGATCAGGCCCGCCGCGAAGTCGACCACGCGCTTGGCGTCGGAGTCGGCCATGTCGCCGAGGTTCATGATGACCGGGATCCCGTTGCGGAAGGCCTCGCCGATCGCCTTGGCGTCGTTGTAGGAGCGCGGGTGGATCGTGGTGATCCGGTGCAGTTCCGCCGGCGGCTGCTCGGACACGGGGACGACACGCGCCATGTGCGCGCGGCCGATCGGCGTGACGGCGGCCCGGCGCTCGTCGCGGGGCTCCATGCGCGGCTCCGTCCGGGAGTCGAGGCGCGGTTCGGCACGGCGAGGCTCGTCGTACGATGCGTCGGCGAACTCGTCGTCGACTTCGAACTCGACCTCCTCCTCGACCTCATAGGCCTCGTACCGCTCGTCGTCCTCGGCGAGACCCAGGTACACCATGGTCTTTCGTAGCGCGCCGCCCATCGGTACCCCTCGGCTCGTCGTCACCCACCGTCGCCGACGCTACTGCCGCGGTGGTCTCGAACCCAGGATTGCGCTCCCGACACGCAGGTGTGTCGCCCCAGAAGTCACACCAGCCTCGAGATCCCCACTCATCCCAGCCGAGATCAGGTCTGCTTGCGGAGCGTGTTCGCGGACGGTCGCGAGCAGCTCCCGCAGGGGTGCGAACGCCCGCAGCGGGTCGGCACCGAGCGGCGCGACGGCCATCACCCCGCGCAGCCGGAGGTTCTCCGCGGCCGCGGCGCGCTCGGCGAGCCCGGGCAGGTCGGCCACCGGGACCCCGCCGCGCGCCGGGTCGCCGTCGAGGCTGACCTGCAGGAGGCAGTCGAGGACCCGGTCGTGGCCCGCGGCAGCCCGGTCGAGAGCGGTGACGAGCGAGGGCCGGTCGACGGAGTGGACCAGGTCGGCGTAGCCGGCCACCGACCGCGCCTTGTTCGACTGCAGCTGCCCGATGAAGTGCCAGCGCAGCCCGAGATCCGCGACAGCCGCGTGCTTGGCCGCCGCCTCCTGGTCGCGGTTCTCGCCCACGTCGCGGACGCCGAGCTCCGCGAGCAGGGCGACGTCCGACGCGGGGTAGGTCTTCGTCACGACCACGAGCGTGACGTCGGCGGCGTCGCGGGCCGCGCCGGCGCAGGCGGCGCTGATCCGGGCCCGGACCCGGTCGAGCCCGGTTGCGACCTCCTCCCGCCGGCGCCGGCCGGCGTCCGGCACCGCGGCCGTCACGGCAGGAGGGTGACGACGCCGGCGAAGCGACCGGTGACCTGCCCGCGGCGGTAGGAGTAGAGGTCGGCGTCCTCGATCGTGCAGCCCCCCACGAGCGCCACGTGGGCGACGCCGCCGTGGCGCAGCTCGGCCTCCGCGCCCGCGCGCAGGTCCAGGGACGGCGTCCCCCAGGTCGTGGTGCCCCGCAGCTCGGGCCGCCCGGACGCCGCCTCCTCGGCGAGCTCCGCGGGGACCTCGTAGCAGCAGGCCCCGGCCGCGGGGCCGACGGCGGCCCGGACGCGCGCCGGGGCGGCCCCGAGCGAGGCCATCGCGTCGAGCGCCCGGGACAGGATGCCGGCCAGCAGTCCGCGGCGCCCGGCGTGGACGGCGCCGACGACGCCGGCCTCGGCATCGGCCAGGAGGACGGGCACGCAGTCGGCGACGAGGACACCGACGGGCACGCCCCGCTCGGCGGTGACGACGGCGTCGGCCTCGGACGCGTCGAGGTCGGCGTCCCCCGCCCCGACGACCCTCGCCACGGTGCCGTGCACCTGCCGGCCGAAGCGGACCGGCGCGCCGGCCCAGGCGGCGAGCCGCTCGCGGTTGCGGCGGACCGCCTCGGCGTCGTCGCCGACGTGCAGACCGAGGTCGAGGCCCTCCCACGCGCCGGTGGAGACCCCGCCCACCCTGGTGGTGAACCCGGCGCGGACGCCGGGGCCGAGGTCGGCAGGCAGGACGGTGATCCCGGTGGAGCTGTCGGCGGGGCGGGGAAGGACGGTCACGACGTGTGACCGTAACCCCGCCGGTCTACTTGAGGAAGTCGGGCACGTCGAGGTCGTCGTCGACGACGATCGGCCGCGGCGTGGGGCGCGGGGTCGGGCGCGGCTCCGGCGGGAGCTCGACGAACCGTGACACGGACTCGTGCACGACGGCGGGCTCCCGGTCGGCGGGCTGGGCGGGCGACCCGGGCTGCTGGGCGGGCTGCTGCGGGGCCGCCTGCTGCGCCGGTGCCCCGGAGGACGCCGGGTGACCGAGCGGAGCGCCGGTGACCGCCGGGCTCGCCGGAGGCAGCCCGTTCCCGTGGGGCCGCGCGTCCTGCCGGGCCGGGTCGGCGCCGTCCGGCGTCCGGTACTCGCCGAGGCCACGGCGCGGGCTCTCCGGCGCCGCCCCGCCGAACCCGCCGCCGGCGCCGAGTCCGTTGCCGGCTCCGTAGCCGCCGGTCTGCCTCGCCTCGGCGTAGGCACCGGCATCCAGGGGCTGGGGACGCGCGGGCGCGGGCGGCGCGGGCTGTGGACTGCGTGCCGGCGCCGACGCACTCACGGTCGAACGTCCGGACACCTGACCCAGCGCGCGTTCGTCGCGCCGCCGGGTCGGCTGGCCGCCGTCGAAGCCCGCGGCGATGACGGTCACGCGAACCTCGTCGCCGAGGGCGTCGTCGATGACCGCGCCGAAGATGATGTTGGCCTCGGGGTGCGCGGCCTCCTGGACGAGGCGTGCGGCCTCGTTGATCTCGAAGAGGCCGAGGTCGGAGCCGCCCTGGATGGAGAGCAGCACGCCGTGCGCGCCGTCCACGCTCGCCTCGAGGAGAGGGCTGGAGATGGCGGTCTCGGCGGCCTGGATCGCACGGTCCTCGCCGCGGGCGGAGCCGATGCCCATGAGCGCGCTGCCCGCGCCCTGCATGACGGACTTGACGTCGGCGAAGTCGAGGTTGATCAGACCCGGCGTGGTGATGAGGTCGGTGATGCCCTGCACACCGGAGAGGAGCACCTGGTCGGCCGAACGGAACGCGTCGAGCACGCTGACGTGCTTGTCGCTGATCGACAGCAGCCGGTCGTTCGGGATCGTGATGAGGGTGTCGACCTCCTCGCGCAGGCTCGCGATTCCGGAGTCGGCCTGGCTGGCGCGGCGGCGGCCCTCGAAGGTGAACGGCCGGGTGACGACACCGATGGTGAGCGCGCCGAGGCTGCGGGCGATCCTGGCCACGACGGGAGCGCCGCCGGTGCCCGTGCCACCGCCCTCGCCGGCGGTGACGAAGACCATGTCGGCGCCCTTGAGCACCTCCTCGATCTCCTCGGCGTGGTCGTCGGCCGCCTTTCGGCCGACCTCCGGGTCCGCG
>DASQJO010000171.1:0-9221 GCA_035630955.1 Kineosporiaceae bacterium | reverse complement strand
ATGCTGATCATGATGTTCGTCATCGGCTGGGCGCTGCTCATGCCGCCCGCGCTGGCCGGGATCGAGCTCGTGCCCTTCTTCCTGCTGGCAGCGGTCCTCTTCGCGCAGTTACTCCCCGCCGTCCTGGTCACCGCGGCCGTCGGCGGCCGACCCGCCGTCCGCGAACTCTTCAGCCGCGTGTTCCGCTGGCGCGTGCGCCTGCTGTGGTACCTCGTCGCGCTGCTGGCGATCCCCGTCGTGGCCCTCCTGATGTCGGTCGTCGCCTTCGGGACCGGCGCCGTCCGGGCCCTGGTCACCGATCAGTCGATCATCCTCGGCTACCTGAACTCGCTGACGATCCTGCCGCTGGTGAACCTCTGGGAGGAGACGGCGTGGATGGGCGTCGTCCAGGCACGGCTGGCACAGACGCGGGGGCCGCTGCTCGCCGCCGTCATCACCGGCCCGCTGTTCGGGCTGCTCCACCTCCCGCTCCAGCTCGGCAAGCCGCTCGGCGAACTCCTGATCACCCTCGTGCTGCTCATGACCCTGGCGATCGGGCTGCGCATCCTCATCGGCTGGATCTACAACGTCACGGCGGGCAGCATCCTGCTCGCAGCGATCGTGCACGTGACGTTCAACGCGACGAACAACAACAACCTGCTGACGGCGGCCGCCCCCGGCAACAGCGCGGTCGAGTACATCCCGTGGGTGGTCATCGCGGTGCTGGGCCTGGCCGTCGCGGTCGGAACGCGCGGCAAGCTCGGAGGTCCCGTGCCTCCCCAGCCCGAGCAGGCGGCCGCCGAGCGCGCCGCGCGACGCAGCGCCGAGCGGGACGCGGCGGCACCCGCGGGAGCCGACGCCCGGCGAGCGGGGTGAGCCTCAGGAGGCCTTCGCCATCTCCTCGCGCAGCCGCGTCAGGCTCCTGTTGATCAGCCTCGACACCTGCATCTGCGTGACGCCCACCTGCTCGCCGATCTGCTGCTGGGTGAGCTCGTCGAAGAAGCGCAGCGCGAGGATCCGCCGGTCCCGGGCCGGCAGCCGCTCGAGCAGCGGCTTCAGGCTGGCGATGTCGTCCACGAGCGCGTACTGGTCGTCGTCGCTGCCCAGGGTGTCGGCGAGCGTCACACCGGCGTCCGGCCCGGCGGACGGACTCGGGGCGTCGAGGGAGACGGACTGGTAGCTCTGGGCGCTGGCCAGCGCCTCGATCACCTCTTCGTGGTCGACGCCCAGCTCTCGCGCGAGCTCCGGCACCGTCGGCGAGCGACCGAGCTCGTGCTCCAGCTGGGCCCGGACGCGATTCATCCGCAGCCCGAGCTCCTGCAACCGGCGCGGCGGCCGGACCGCCCAGCCCTGGTCCCGGAAGTAGCGCTTCACCTCGCCGGTCATCGTGGGCACCGCATAGGCGAGGAAGTCCACGCCGCGGTCCGGCACGTAGCCGTTGGCGGCCTTGACGAGCCCGAGCCTCGCCGTCTGCAGCAGCTCCTCCGTCGGCTCGCCGCGGTTGCGGTACCGCTGGGCGATGGCCCGGGCGACCGCCTCGTTCGCCAGCACCAGCTCGTGCCGCGCCCACCGCTCGCGCTCGCTCGGCTCGGAGGATTCCGAGCCCTCGCGATCCGCGAGGCACTCGCGCAGCGCGTCCACGGCGGCGCGGGTACGGCGGGCCCGTTCCGCCTCGCCGTCGGTCTCCGTGCCCGCGTGCGTGTCGGTGTCGAGGTCGTCGGTGATGCCCTCGCGAGAAGCTCCTCGCTCGCTCATTACCCTCACCATTCGCGTCGCCGGGGTCCTGGCCCTGCCCGTCGCCTGCTTCCAGCGGTGTACCCCGGGCCACGATCAGGGGAAACCTCCTCCGCGGCACGGATCGCGGGACGGGTGCGTCGGTGGCGGCCGGTACGTTCTGCGTATGGACTGGAAGCTCGAGTTGGTGCCCCTGCCCGTCAGCGATGTCGACAGGGCGAAGTCGTTCTACGTCGACCAGGTCGGCTTCGTCGCCGACCACGACCAGCGGGTGCACGAAAACCTGAGGTTCGTGCAGCTCACCCCGCCGGGGTCGGCGTGTTCCCTGGTCATGGGCGAGGGGACGACGCAGATGGCGCCCGGCTCTCAGAAGGGCCTGCAGATCGTGGTGGCGGACGTGGCCGAGGCGCGACGCCAGCTCCTGGAGCGGGGCGTGGAGGCGAGCGAGATCGACGAGCAGCCGTGGGGGCGCTTCGTCACGTTCAGCGACCCCGACGGCAACACGTGGGCCCTGCAGGAGCTGCCGTCCTGGAGGTGACGGGACCGTCACCGGGCCCTCAGCGCGACGCGTCGTGGATCGCGGCGAGGGTCACGCGGGCAGGGCGCGAGACTGCTGCACCCTGTGCGGCAGGTGGACCGACCGCACCACGCCGGGCAGCTCCTGCGCGGGCACCGGCTTGCTGTACCGGTACCCCTGCGCGGCCTCGCAGCCGTGATGCCGCAGGAAGACCTCCTGCTCGAGCGTCTCCACGCCCTCGGCGACGGTGGACAGGCCCAGGGCCCCGGCGAGCGCGATGGTCGCGGTCACCAGCGGCGCCTCGCCGTCGAGCTCGATCTCCTGCACGAAGGACCTGTCGATCTTCACCGTGTGGACGGGGAAGTGCCGCAGGCGTGCCAGCGAGGAGTAGCCGGTGCCGAAGTCGTCCAGGGACAGCCGGACGCCGAGCTCCTTGAGCGTCTGGACGAGGCGCAGCGTGGGCGCGCCCTCCCCGAGCGCGCTCTCGGTGATCTCGATCGTGAGCCGCTGGGGGGCGATGCCGGTCCGGGCGAGGACGTCCCGCACCTCCTCGAGGAGTCCGGGTGCCTGCAGCTGCCGGGGGGACACGTTGACCGCCACACGCAGGCCGGCCAACCCCGACGCGGGATCGGCGTCCCAGACGGCCAGCTGGCGGCACGCCTCGTTCAGCACCCAGGCGCCGATGGGCACGATGAGACCCGAGGACTCGGCCAGGGGGATGAACTCCAGCGGGGGCACGAGCCCCCGGTCCGGGGACTGCCACCGGACGAGGGCCTCGACGCCGGCGACGCGTCCGGTCTCGAAGGAGACGACCGGCTGGTAGTGGAGCAGGAACTCGCCCTCGTCCAGCGCCCGGCGCAGCCCGCGCTCCAGCGACGTCCGGGCCACGACGGAGGCGTGCATCGAGGGGTCGTAGACCCTCACCTGTCCCTTGCCGGTCTCCTTGGCGGCGTACATCGCCAGGTCCGCGTTCCGCAGGAGGTCCCCGGACGTCACCGGCGTCCCGCGCTCGGGGACGGCGACCCCGACGCTGGCCGAGACGACCATGTCCTGACCCCGGACGGCGAGGGGTTCGGCGACCAGCGGAAGGAGGCGCTGGGCGACGGCGACGGCGGTCTGCGGGTCCGTCTCCTCCAGCAGGATCGCGAACTCGTCGCCCCCGAGCCGCGCGAGGGTGTCGCCGGGTGCCAGCGCGCCCACGAGCCGGTCGGCGACGGCGACGAGCACCTCGTCGCCGGCGTCGTGCCCGGCGGAGTCGTTGACCGTCTTGAACCCGTCGAGGTCGATGAACAGCAGGGCGGGCAGGCTGTGCCCGCGCGCCGCGGCGGACAGCGCGCGGTCGAGACGGTCACGCAGGAGCAGGCGGTTCGGCAGGTCGGTCAGCGGGTCGCTCAGCGCCTGCCGGGCGAGCTGCTCCTCGGCCCGGCGCCGGTCGGTGACGTCGTGCAGCGCCACGACCGCGCCCAGGCGCCCGCCGTCCCGCGCCTCCACGGGCTGGGCGTTGACGACGTAGTCGCGCCGCAGGCCGTCGGCGTCCGTGCCGATCTCCCGGTCCCGGACGGCCCGGCCCTCCAGCGCGTGCGCGAGGGGCTGCAGGACCGGGGACGTCAGGTCGACCGGCGGCGAGACCTCCCCCGGCGCGGCGGCGGCCGCCTGCCGCGGGTCGAGCCCGGCGAGCCGACCGGCGCGGTTCACGTGCAGGAGCCGCCCCTCCGGGTCGCAGGCGACGACGGCGACGTCCAGGCTCTCCAGAACGGCGTCGAGCAGCTCCCGCTCCGCGGTGACCTCGCGCTCACGGTTGAGCAGGGTGCCGATGACCATCCGCATGATGAAGCCGGTGAACAGCAGGCCCATGACGTGCTGGGCGGCGCGCGCGAACGGGGCCGACATGCTCAGCGCGGCGCCGACCTCGAGCGCGAGCACCGAGATGACGACGCTGCCGGCCAACCGGGCGCGGCCGGCGTACGCGGCGCGGAAGTACAGGGCGGTGTAGGCCGCGGGGCTGCTCGCGTCGATGCCGAGGCCGCCGAGGACGGCGACCAGGAGGAGGCCCTCGAGCGGGTCCAGCACGATCGGGCCGAGCCGGCCGCGCTGCATGTCCAGGACGCGCAGGACGACGATGGCGAGCGCGGCCGCGGACGTCAGCGGCTTCCCGACGACGAGCGCGACGACGGCGAGGACGCCGCACGTCCCGGCCGCGAACAGACCGAGCAGCCACCGCAACCGGGGCAACCCGGACTCCGGACGTCGCGACAGCGCGGCTGCGACCAGCGCGGGCCAGCGCCCGGCGCGCGTCAGCGGTGCTCCGGTCATACCTGTCGCTGTCGACGTCCTGCGCCGGGACTTGAGCGCGCGGTCCGGTTCGGGGGCCGGACGGGCACCTGGTCAGCGTGATCCGGCGGGTCTAGCCTGTGCCCGCGAGCACGAGTGGGGGGAACAGCGGGAGGCGCCGTGAGCGGCGACAAGGGGCCCGATCCGCAGGATCCGTGGGCACAGGGGGCGCCCGACCCGTGGGCGCCACCCCCTCGGAACGAGTACCCGCCACTCCCGCGCGACGGGGTCTCGGTCGCCGGCTTCGTCACCGGCCTGCTCGGCCTCGTGCTCGTCGCGGTCGGCCTGTCGATCGCGGGTCTGGCCCGCACCGCTCACGGCCGGCGGCGCGGGCGCGGCTTCGCCGTCGCCGGGCTCCTGCTCTCGGTGGCCTGGGTCGCGGTGGGCGCGGTCGTGGTCTCGACCCTGCTCCGGTCGCCGACGACCACGACGGTGGCGGTCGCGGACGTCCCGTCGCCCACCTCCACCGCCTCACCGGCCATGCCGACACCGACGCCGTCCGTCTCATCCTCGACACGGCGTCGGACGACGCCGGCGCCGCGCCCGGTGCCGCCCAGGAAGCTCTACGTCGACCAGCTGCGCACCGGCACCTGCCTCGTCGTCGGCCTACTGGGTGACTCGGTGCTCAAGGTCCCCGTCGTGCCGTGCCGCCAGTCGCACGACGCGGAGGTCGTCGGCGTCACGCAGCTGCCCGGCCGCTGGCACGGCGAGGCCGCGCTCGAGAAGCTCGCCGACCGGACCTGCGCCCGGCTGTTCCGCAGCTATGTCGGCGTCGACGTCGACTCCTCCCACCACGGCTACGGCTGGTTCGGCCCCACCGCCGACTCGTGGAAGCACGGGGACCGGCTCGTCGTCTGCATGGCGGAGGAGGACGGCGCCCACCTCACCGGGAGCGTCAAGGGCACCTCGGCCTGACCTCCGCAGGCCCGGAGTCTGTCGGGGGTCCGGCCTAGCGTGAGGGGCGAAGGGTTCGAGAACGACGAGAGGATCGACCATGACGACGTTGCCGGACCGGCCGAACACGGCCCTGGTCGTCATCGACGTGCAGAACGGGGTGGTCGCGGGCGCACCGCGCCGCGACGAGGTGGTCGCCAACATCGCGACCCTGGTCGACAAGGCCCGTGCCGAGGACGTCCCGATCGTGTGGGTGCAGCACTCCGACGACGGCCTGCCGATGGGGAGCGAGGAGTGGCAGTACGTTCCGGAGCTCGTCCTGCGGGAGTCCGAGCCGGTGGTGCACAAGCACTACGGGGACTCGTTCGAGGCGACGGAACTCGAGGGGCTGCTGGCCGAGCGCCGCGTGGGCCGGCTGGTGGTCGCAGGCGCCCAGTCCGACGCCTGCGTCAGGTCGACGATCCATGGTGCGTTCGTGCGGGGGTACGACGTGACGCTCGTCGGCGACGCGCACACCACCGAGGACCTCAGCCCGTACGGCGCCCCGCCGCCCGAAGCCGTGATCGCGCACACGAACCTCTACTGGCGCTACCAGACGGCCCCCGGCCGCCAGGCGGACACGGTCGACACCGGCGAGGTCAGCTTCACGGCCGGCTGAGCCGGGCGCGGGCTGCTATGCCGGTGGCACCGCGGGAACGGTGACGGCGGTGGCGACGTGCGTCGGGCGCGCGGTCCACCGGCCGTGGAGCACCTCGATCCGGACGCCGGCCACCTCCGGGCCCGGCACGAGGAGCACGCCACGGACGCCTCCGTCGACGTCCAGCTCGACGCGGCACTCCTCGAAGCCCAGCCAGCGCTCCATGAGCGGGAACCACGCCTTGAACACGCTCTCCTTGGCGCTGAAGAGCAAGCGGTCCCACGCCACCTCGCCCCGCTCGGCGGCCAGGGCCTCGAGCATCGCCCGCTCCTCGCGGAGCGTCACCCGGTCGCGCACGCCATCCGGCAGCGGCCCGTGCGGTTCGGCGTCGACGCCGACCGAGGCGAGCACCTCGCGGCGGGCGACCACGGCGGCCCGGTACCCGTCGCAGTGGGTCATGCTGCCGGTCACCCCGGCGGGCCACAGCGGTGCCCGCCGGGCCCAGGCCGAGGCCGCTCCGGCATCGGGCGGCACGGCGACGGGCGGGAGGCCGAGACCGGCGAGCGCGGTGCGCGCGCAGGCCCGCACGGCGGCGAACTCGCGGCGCCGCTTCTCCGCGGCGCCCGCGACCGCGGCGGCCTCCTCGGGGAACAGGTGACCGTCGGGCTCGTCCCCGAAGGACTCCGCGACGACGGCTCCGGGGGGCAGCAGCCCGGCGAGGAGCCCGCCCGAGCCGTCCGCCGCCATCGCGCCAGCGTAGGACGCACAGGACGGAGCCGGCCCGGGGGAACCGGCCTCCACGAGGCAGGTCACCCTCCCGACCCCTCGATCGGCGGCGAGGTCCGCCGACAGGACGTCGTGCTCATCCCGACGACACCGCTCGGGCCCGGCGGCGGTACGTCGAGCGGGCGCCGCTACGACCCCGTCGAGGCGCGGACGATCATGGCGACGCTCTACACGACCGGCACGGTGCTCGCCGCCGCGGTCGACGTGCTCCCGCAGTGGCCCGGCGTGGACCGGCGGCTCGTCCTGGGCCTCACGCTCGCCGGGGCGCTGGCGGCGTTCGTCACGCGCCGGCTGCGCGCGCTGCCGCTGCCGTTCGCGGCGGCGCTCACGGTCTGCGGCAACTCCCTGATCGCGGCCGCGCAGGCGGGCGGCGGCACCGGCACCGGCGCCCTGGCCAGCGTCTACGCGCTGTCGCTCACGGTGGCCTTTCTCATGTACCCGACGCCGCTGCTCATCGGGCAGATCGCCTACGCGACCGCCGCCGAGACCGTCGTGCTGGTCCTCCTGCGCGGGGAGGGAGCCTCCGCGCTGGTGACGGTGGTCGTCACGATCGGCTCGGCCTGCAGCGCGGGGATCGTCGTCCGCAAGCTCGCAGACCTGCGCGCGGACGCCGAGCTGGAGCTCGCCTGGCGGGCCGCCCACGACGCGCTCACCGGCCTCGCCAACCGGGTGGCGCTCACCCGTGCGTGGGCGGCGCTGCCCACGGCGCCGGGGACGACGGTCGGCGTCCTGGTCCTGGACCTGCGCGGGTTCAAGCAGGTCAACGACGTTCTCGGGCACCACTACGGCGACGCCCTGCTCGTCGAGGTCGGGGCCCGCCTGCACGGGCTCGCCGGCGAGGGCCTGGCCTGCCGGCTCGGCGGCGACGAGTTCGGCGTCCTGCTGCCGGGCGTCGACACCGGGACCGCCCGCCGCCGGGCGGACGCCGTGGTGGCCGCGCTCCAGGAGCCGTACCGGGTCAACGACGTCGAGGTCCCGCTCGGCGTCACCGTCGGCGTCGCCGTCCACAACTGGGGCACCGAGCACGCCGAGCCGGACCACGACGCCTCGCTGCGCGCCCTCTCCGCCCTGCTGGCCGAGGCGGACGCCGCCATGTACTACGCCCGTGAACTGCGAGCCGCCGTGGCGTGCTCGGACGACCTGCGGGGGGCGGCCGGAGGGACCCTGCCGCGGCCGCGGGCGGGTCTTCCCGGTGCACTCGGTGGCGTCACCGGTTCGGGTGTGACCCGTGACCCGAGCGACACGGACGATCACCGGAGCGGTGCCGCGAACGTCTAGCATGTCGCGGTGCTCCTCGTCCCCGGCGTCCGTGGGCCGGCGTCGTGACCACCGGCATGTTCCACTGCCCCGCCTGCGGCGGCGACCGGGAGTTCCGGCTGTGGCGCTCCCCCGGCCGGCTGGGCGGCCTCACCGGACGGGCTAGCGCCGAGCGGCCCGTTCGCTGCCGGGCCTGCGGCGGACGCTTCCCGCCCGCCACCCTCGACGTCCCCACCGCGGCGCGCCTGGAGGAGCTGGTGTGGCGCGGCACCCGGACGGCGGCCGCGTACGTCCTCATCGGGCTGGGAGTCGCGCCCCTGCCCCCGGCCGCCCACGACCGGGAACACGCGCTCGCGACGCTGCGCCGGGTCCTCGGCCCCGACTACGGGCCGGAGATGCTCTCCGCGGACCTCGCCGCGCACCGCGAGGGCAGCGACCTCGGCGTGCTGACCCAGCTCGCCCCGCACGTCTCGGCGCCCGGCAGGGAGGGGCTGCTACGCGGGCTCGCCGACCTCGTGCTCGCGCTGGACCGCTCGGGCGGCCCGGACTGGAGCCGGCTCGGCGTCGTCGCCACCGCCCTCGGCGTCCCACCCGCCCAGGTCCGCGGCATCGTGGACGAGGCGTGGGCGCGGGCGCGGGAGTGACGCCGGGGTCGCCGTGCCCAGCCGGTCCAGCGTGGTGTTGAGGGCGGCGCCGACGAGAACGGCGAGGGCCAGCAGGTAGAGCCAGACGAGCAGTGCCACCGGCGCCGCCAGCGGACCGAAGACCGAGGCGCCCCCGACCCGGCCGCCTACCACCGCCCGGAGCGCGACGCTGGCGCCGAGCCAGAGGGCCAGCGCGAGGCCGGCGCCGGGCAGGCAGCGCCGCCACGGGGCGCGCACCGGCGGAGCGACGTGGTAGAGCGTGGCCAGTCCGGCGACGGCGACGAGCACGAGCACCGCCCAGTACAGGAGGGCAAGCCAGACCGGCGAGGCCGTCTGCGGGCCGAGGCGGTCGCGTGCGACGCCCTCGAGCAGGCCGGGGCCGAGCAGCAACAGCGGGAGCACGACGACGGCGACCGCGAGCGCCACCACGTAGAGCCGCAGC
>DASQJO010000170.1:0-7934 GCA_035630955.1 Kineosporiaceae bacterium | reverse complement strand
GACGATGACGTAGAGGCCGTAGGCGACGGACAGCGCGCAGGCGAGGAAGCAGATCCAGGCGGTGACACGCCGCGCGGCGCCGGCGCGCGCCCCGGTTCCGGTCGTCGACGTGGTGGCTCCGTCGGCCGCAGCGATGGTCAGGTGCGGACCGTCCGGCCTCGGGGGAGGAGCGGCGAGCAGGCTGACGCCGATGGCGAAGAGCACGATCATGGTCACCGCGACTCCGAAGGAGACCACGAGCACCTGGCCGAAGGCCGCCCAGTCGATGTGCATGCGAGTCTCCGTTCAGGCGGCGCTGGGGACGCCGGAGGGGTCGACGGGAACCTCGTCGACGTTGTCGGCATCGATCGGGTTCCGGCGGGAGAGCAGGTAGATCCCGGCGGCGATCGCGATGGCGACCAGCGCGACCAGCACCGTGCCGAGAGTGCTGATCAGCGCCACCTGCGCCGCGGTGGCCCCGACGATCGCCGCGGCGGGCAGGGTCAGGGTCCAGGCGATCACCATCTGGCCGGCCACTCCCCAGTTCACGCGCGCCAGCCGGCGCCCCGCGCCCGCGCCGAAGATCGCTCCGGAGCAGACCTGGGTGGTCGACAGCGGGAATCCCAGATGCGAGGAGACGAGGATCACCGACGCGCTGGACGTCTGCGCCGCGAAACCCTGCAGAGGGTGGATCTCGGTGATCCTCGTGCCCAGCGTGTGGATGATCCGCCACCCGCCCATCGCGGTCCCCAGGGCTATCGCCAAGCCGGCCGAGAGGACCACCCACAGCGGTGGGGAGGATCCCTGCGGCAGTGTCCCCGCGGTGATCAACGTCAGCGTGATCACGCCCATCGTCTTCTGCGCGTCGTTCGTGCCGTGAGCCAGAGCGACCATCGAGGCGGAGACGACCTGGCCCACCTTGAACCCTCGCCCGACATCACCCTGGTGGGCCCGCTCGGTGATCCGGTACGCCAGGTAGGTCCCGGTCAGCGCGATCAGACCGGCGACCACCGGGGCCAGCACCGCGGGGATGAGGACCTTGGCCACGAGGGTGTCGACGTTGATCGCTCCCGCGCCGGCCGCCACCCACGTCGCCCCGATCAAGCCTCCGAACAGGGCGTGTGAGGACGACGACGGCAGGCCGACGAGCCAGGTGACCAGGTTCCACAGGATCGCGCCGACCAACCCGGCGAAGATCACCGTAGTCGTGATCTTCGCCTCGTCGACGAGGCCGCTGGAGATCGTCAAGGCCACCTGCACCGACAGCAACGCCCCGATCAGGTTCAGCACCCCGGAGAGGAGGACCGCCACCCTGGGCGACAGCGCGCGCGTGGCGATGGACGTCGCCACCGCGTTCGCGGTGTCGTGGAACCCGTTGGTGAAGTCGAACAGCAACGCCGTGATGACCACGAGCACGACTAGCGTGTCCACCCGCAGGCCTCCCTGCCCTCGAAACCCGGTGGCGCGCGGATGCGCCGGGAGTCATGTCGTTCGCAGCGGTGCTCGGGGCGCGGGCAACGTACGCGCCCCGGGTCTGCAGAACGACCCCCTCGCCGCCGTGATCCATGTCGGCCAGAGTGGCGCGAACGGCGTCCGTCGGCCTCATCCCCGCGGGCGACCGCGCCCCGGGTGTCTGCCCGGCCCATTGCCCGTTTCCGCCTCGCCAGCAGCAGATCCTGACCACCGTCCGGCGTTCCGCGCTCGGGCTGTAGCGGCTGCGTCAGGTCAGGGTCGCCACCGTGCCCGCGGCGGTGAGCAGGTCGACCACGGTGAACGTGCCGGCGGACCCGTAGGTGGGGGTCCAGTGCGGCGCCTGGCGCAGGTACGACTGCCGGTCGCCCCGGATGAGCCCGACGACGACCTCGGCCACGATCCGTCCACCGACGGGGCCGAGGTGCTCGCCGCCGGCGGTGACCTCCGCCTCGCGCAGCACGTAGAACCACAGCGGCGTCCGCCGGTGCAGGTCGAAGGCCCTCATGTCGTCGAGGTCCTCGGCTGCCAGCTGGGGAAGCCGCATCGCCTGCGCCACCCGCTGCCCCGAGGGGACCTTCATCGTGAGGTTGCGCAGCAGGTTCCGCGTGGCCAGCGAGACCGGTTCGCCCTGCGGCTGGCCGAGCAGGTGGAACAGGACGGTGGACAGCGTGGTGTCGATCCTCTTGTTGTGGCGGACCCGGCCGTCGCCGAAGTCGAAGAACGTCTGCCAGTCGACGAAGCGGCGCGGAGCGCGCCGCCCTCCTCGCAGGTCGTCGGGGTCGCCGGGGTCCGTGGCGGCGGGGTCGAGGAACAGCGCGAAGAACTGCTGCGAGACGTCGGTGGCGCTGGTCCCGAAGTTGGCCCGGTAGCTCGGCCGGATCTGGGAGTGGCCGAAACGGTAGGCGGCCACCGAGAACTCCACCGGGATGTAGGGATCGTTGTTCCAGGTGAAGAACTCCGGGCCGTGCTCGAGCACGTCGTCCACCATCGCCTGGCCGACGGTGGTGGGCAGGAACTCGTGCAGGACGAGCCACTGATAGTGCCAGCGCACCACCCGCTGCGCCTCGGCGAAGATCTCACCGGCCGTGTAGCCCGGGCCGAGATCGGCCTTGACGTCGTTCACGACCCGGTTGTGGAACAGCAGGAACGCCAGCTGCAGCTGGGACAGGATCAGGTTCTCGTCGTTGCGTGGGTCGCCGATCAGCGCCACCTGCTGGCTGTTGCGGGGCAGGTCGTGGCGGGTGGCGCCTGCCACCGACCTGGCCGTCGACCCGGGGATCTCCTCCACGAGCAGCGTCGTCCGGCCTCCGTCGACGGTCTGGTCGTACAGGTGCGGTGACACCACCGGGCCGCTCCCGTAGACGCTGTCGAGGTCGAGAGCCGGGATCCGGAAGTTGCGGATCGCCTCGGGATCCTGACGGCGGGCCAGGCTCGAGGTCGGGTCGAACGTCATGTCGTGGTCCAGGAACTGCCCGAGGAAGGTGAACCCCGCGGTGATGGCGGGGTTGTCCGGGTTGCGCGCGCTCTTCGCCGGGTCCGTGATCAGGCTGATCGGGTCGGACAGGTCGTCACCGGCGTCCATGGGGCCGCCCGCCGCACCGAGGTCGATCAGTGCCCCGCGGATCAGCGGGGTGTCGGCCGCGAACGGCGGCAGCGTCGGGAACAGGCGGCCGAACCGCCCCTGCTCGTAGAAGACCGACTGGGGCGTCAGCTCACCCAGATCCGCATGACCATGCCGCATGAGGGGCCCCTCACGGACGTCGGCTTCGCTCTGCGACTCCCAACGTACGCGCGGTCGTCGACCTTGGGGAGCCTTCACGATCGCCCGGGCGTGGCGCCCGGCGTGCCCGATCGCAGGAGCCCGCCGCGGCCCGTCGGCCACGGAGCCGTCCCGGCCCTGCTGCCGGGCACGGTGAAGACGTCGACGCCGTGGTCGATCGACAGGGTGACGATCTCGAGCCTGCCGTCGCCGTCGACGTCCCCGACGGACGGCGCCGCGGCGATGCCGGCGCCGTTGCCGTTCGCCTTCTGGTTCGGCAGTCGCTGGTCGCTGACCAGTCTGCCCGCGGCGGTGAGGACGACCAGGCGACCGCTGGCGGGCCGCAGGCCGTAGACGCCGAACACGAGCTCGGCGACGCCGTCCCGGTTGAGGTCGGCGGCGACGACCTCGGAGGCGAACGTCCTCGCCCGGCCCGGCGCGTACCCGTACCGCCACAGCCGCGTGCCGGTCGAGAGACCGCATACACGTACCCGTCGTTGCCGGGGAAGACGATGTCCTTCGTCCCGTCCCGGGTCAGGTCGACCGGCGTGGGCGCGGGGACGCCGTCCGGCGGGTACCAGTCACCGGGACCGCGGGCGACGGGCTTGCCGGTGAGGGGCAGCGTCGTGAAGCCGGGGTGGCGCCGCGCGGAGCGCCCGCCGCCGCCCTGGGCGCCGTCGAGCACCATGAGGGCGTGCGCCTGGGTCTGGTACGGCTCGTTCTTCTCGACGTTCGGGACGCCGATGACCTCGTTGCGCCCGTCGTTGTCGAGGTCGGCGATCGACGGCGGTGACGCCGTCCACTGGAGCCACGGCGTCCTGGTCACGGACGGCCAGGCGCCGTGCGCGTGCAGATGGGCGTCCTCGACCTTCGGGTCGAGCCAGCGGATGAACTGGCCCCAGCCGAGCCGCCGTCCCAGGAACTGGTTCGCGGGGTTGGTGTACCAGCGCGAGGCGAGCACGGACGTGCCGTCCGGCCGGAACACGTTGATCTGGTGATTGTCGAACGTGACGACGATGTCCTGCTGCCTGCCGTCCTCGAGCCGCCCGATGCCGACGTTGAGGCCGTAGGCGCCGTACCCGCTGTTGCCCTGTCCGCCCGCATCCTTGTCGTTCCCCGCTCCGCGCAGCTGGTTGTACCGGGGCCACGCGGGCGCGTGCCCGCCGCGGGGCTGGAACAGCCGGCCGCGCGCGTCGAGGACGAAGACCTGCGAGCCGGTGGGCGAGGTGTTGGTCGTCGTCGCGACGACCTCGATCCTGCCGTCGCCGAGCAGGTCGGCCGCCGCCAGCCCCCGCACCTCGGGCGTCTGGCCACCGCTCGTCACGGACGCCGGCCAGCCGGGCTTGACGACGAGCCGGCCGGCCCGCCACTCGTAGGCGACCACGGAACCGGTGCCGCCGACGACGATCTCCTTCGTCCCGTCGCCGTCGAGGTCCGCGACGACGGACGGCGCGTACACGCGACCCGCGGACGCCGTCCCGGTGGCGAGCCGGCGACCGCGTCCGGAGAAGACGTACGTCGAGTACATCGGCGCGACGATCTCGAGCTTCCGATCGCCGTCGAGGTCCACCAGGGACGGTGAGGCGAACCAGCCCGTCTGGCCCGGATCGATCCTCCGCTCGAGGACGGGCCGGCGGACGGGCGCGGCGGGTCGGGCGGGCCGGGCCGTTCCGGCTGACGCGGACGATCGTCCCTGCGGGGCGGCCAGCGCCCCCGTCACGGGGGACGCCGTCCCGGCCGCGGCAGCGCCCCGGGTGGTCGCCGTGCCGCCCGCCGCCCTGGACGCCGGCGGCGTGGAGCCGCACGCCGTCGCGGCCAGGACGAGCGGAAGGGGGAGCAGGCCGAGGAGGCGCAGGCGGCGGTGCACGCGCACATGGTGCCGGAACGCCGAGCACCTGACCGAAGGGCCACGATAAGGACGCGATAAGGCCCAGGGAGGGAGCAGGCCATGCGGCCAGAACTCGGAACGAGGCATCCGGCCTCGTGACCCTCGTCGACGCGCACCACCACGTCTGGCGACGCGCGGACGCCGACAGCTATCCGTGGCTCTCGGGTCCCTACGCCCGGCTCCGTGCGGACAAGGACTGGGAGGAGCTCGACACCGTCTTCGGCCGCTTCGAGGTCTCGGGCAGCGTCGTCGTCCAGGTCGAACACACCTCCGCGGAGACGGCGCGCCTGCTGGCGGACGCCGAACGGCGCTCCGGCACCTACGTCGTGGGGTGGGTCGACCTGCGCGCGGCCGAGGTCGGGAACGAGCTGGAGCGGCTCCGCGCGCTCCCGGGCGGGCAGCGACTCGTGGGTGTCCGGCACCTGGTCCAGGACGAGGCCGACCCTCGGTGGCTCCTGCGGGACGACGTCGGGCGCGGGATCGAGGCGTGCGGCCGCGCAGGCCTCGTCGTCGATCTCGTCGTCCGGCCTCCGCAGTGGAAGGCGGTGGAGACGCTCGTGGCTGATCTTCCCGGGGTGTCCTTCGTGCTGGATCACGCCGGAAAGCCGCCGCTGACAGGATCGATCGACGCGTGGCGGTCCTTCGTCCAGCGGCTCGCCCGCCGGGAGAACGTGGCGTGCAAGCTGTCCGGCCTGGTCACCGAGGCCGACTGGGACGGGTGGTCGGTGGCGTCGCTCCGTCCCGCCGTCCGCCACCTGGCCTCGTGCTTCGGGAGCGACCGGCTGCTGTTCGGCTCCGACTGGCCCATGTGCGAGGTGGCCGGCGGGTACGAGGCGTGGTTGTCGGCGGCCCTGCTGCTCGTCCGGGACTGCGGCCTGGACGCCGAGGCCGTCCTCGCCGCCACCGCCCGCCGCTGCTACCGGCTGGGGTCGCGGTGAGCGCGCCGGCCGGCCCGGAGGTCCCGACGGGGCGATTCGTGCTGCACGACCACCGGCGTCCTCGTCGCCACGCGGACCTGCGGCTCGAGGAGGACGGGGTGCTCCGGTCCTGGGCGCTGCCGCGCGGACTGCCGGAGAGTCCCCGGCAGAACAGACTGGCCGTCCATGTGCCCGATCACGACCTCGACCACCTCACGTACGAGGACGCCGACAAGTCCATCGCCGACATCGGCACCTGGTGGCTCGAGAGCCGGAACGAGCGGCGGTTCGTCTTCGTGCTGCGGGGCCGGTCGGGTGCCCGTCGGTACGCCTTGATCCGCACGGGGGAGTCCGATGACGATTGGCTCCTGCATCTGACCGTCGAGCAGCCGTAGTGTCCGCCACGTCCGGCCTCGGCGTCCGCTTCTGACGTATCCGCACCACCCGGCTCGCGAAGGGGACCCATGGACGCCGGCGACACCGTGCTCACCGCTCTCGGCCGTGCCTCCGCCGGCCCGAGCGGACTCCTGCCCGACTCGCCCGCCCGCTTCCCCGACGGCGGGCAGTACCGGGTGGAGATCCCGAGCGTGGAGGGTCCGGAGGCGCTCCGCACGGTGCTGGCCGAGGGGGCGGTACGCGACGTGCCCGTGCACCGCGTCAGCCAGGGCAGCGGGATCACGCTGCTCACGGACGGCGAGATCCAGGAGATGGTGGGCCTCGGGCGCGAGCACGGTACGGAGGTCTGCCTCTTCACGGGACCGCGCGCCGGCTGGGACGTCGGCGTGCAGGCGACCACCTCCTCCGGCCGCGTCGTCGCCGGGAGCCTGCGGGGCGGCCGGCAGCTCCGGCATGCCGTCGACGACGTGACGCACGCGTGCGCGTTGGGCGTGCGCAGCGTGCTCGTCGCCGACCTCGGCCACCTGGCCGTGCTCGCCGCGCTGCGCAGGGCCGGCGACCTGCCGCCCGACCTCGTGCTCAAGGTGTCGATCAGCCTTCCGGTCGCGAACCCCGCGACCGCGCGCGTGCTCGAGGACCTCGGCGCCGACACGCTCAACCTCCCCGTCGACCTCGACGTCGCCGACATCGCCGAGATCCGGGCCGCGACCGTCCTGCCGCTCGACGTGTACATCGAGGGCGCCGACGACTTCGGCGGGCCCGTCCGGTACCACGACCTGCCCGAGATCGTCCGGGTGGGCTCACCCGTCCATGTCAAGTTCACGGTGCGGAACGCCCCGAACACCTACCCCGCCGGAGGGCACCTCGCATCCGTGGTCACGGCTCTCGCTGCGGAACGGGTGCGCCGCGCCGCCATCGGCCTCGCGCTGCTCCGTCGCCGCCTGCCGGGAGCCGCCGCGTCGCCGTGGAGCAGGGCGGAGGAGGCGCAGCGCCACCAGGACGAGACCACCGGGTGACGTTCGGGCTCAGGCGGTGCCGGGACGGCGCAGTGTCGAGGTGAGCGCGTTCGCCGCGAACTCGACGGCCTGCGCGTGGACCGCGGCCGACTCGTCGGCGGAGTGCACTGCGGCGAAGATCACGGCGTCCGGCCCGTCGGGGTCCGCAGCGTCTCCCGGCGTGATCGTCGTCTCCCAGGTGTCCGTCTCGATGCGGCGGGTTTCCACGATCACCTGAGCACCGACCGAGTCGGTGAGTTCGGTGCGGGTCACCGTCGTCCCGCCGCCGCGACGCGGGACGGCGCTGCGGGACGGCAGGAACCACTGGGCCACGAGGGAGACCGTACTGCTCACGGAGGAGGAGCCGCGCCTGCCCTGACGCCGCCGCCCTCAGTCGTCGTCGAGGGGAACGCCGCTCGGCGTCAGGGCGTACCAGGTCGCACCGAACTGGTCCAGACCCTGTCCGGTCGTGTCCCCGGACCTGGTGTCACCGGCGTAGTAGTACAGCGGGTGGCCGTTGTAGGTGA
>DASQJO010000169.1:0-7794 GCA_035630955.1 Kineosporiaceae bacterium | reverse complement strand
GAGCCCGGCACGCTCCCGGTGGCGGTCACCGTCGCCCGCTCCCCCTTCATCGGCGGCCAGGAGACCGCCGTCCTCGAACTGCTCGACGGCCGCGACAACCTGCCCGTCACCTCGTGGGCTCCGGCGTCCGTGACGGGGCTGCGGGGCAGGCCGACGCTGGTCTCCAACGCGGAGACGTTCGCCCAGGTCGCGGCCCTGCTCGCGATGGGCCCGGCCGGGTACGCCGAGCTGGGGACGCCGTCGGAGCCGGGGACCACGCTGCTCACGGTCGCGGGCGACGGCCCGCACGGCGCCGTTGTCGAAGTGCCCTACGGGGTGGCTCTCGGCGAGGTGCTCGAGTTCTGCGGGTACGACCCGGCGTCCGCGGTGCTCCTCGGCGGGTACCACGGGACGTGGGTGCCGCCCGGCGCCGCCGCGTCGCTGCCGGTCAGTCGCGAGCAGCTGCGCGCCCGCGGCCTGGCCCTCGGCGCCGGCGTCGTGCTGCCGCTCGACGCGCGGACGTGCCCCGTCGTGGTGACCGCCGGCGTGGCCGGCTACCTCGGCAGCGTCTCGGCCGGGCGCTGCGGGCCCTGCCGGAACGGGCTGCCCGCACTCGCGGAGGCCGTCGGGGCGCTGGCCGACGGCGGCGGCCCGGCCGCGACCCAGCGCACCGCCGATCTCGCCGAGCTCGTCACCGGACGCGGGGCGTGCGCGCACCCGGACGGCACCGCCCGGCTCGTGGCCTCGATGCTCCTGGCGTTCCCGGGCGAGGTGCACCGGCATGAGCTCGGCGGCTGCTCGTTCCGCTGACGCCGGGAACGGCGGTCAGGTGAGGACGAGGTGCCAGGTGCCGGCCGCGACGCCGGCCGCCGTCGAGGCCACCGCGACGAGCAGCCCGTAGCCGACGACCACGGCGTCCCGCCCGTGCAGCCGGCTCGGCCTCGCCCACGTGCGCCGGCCGCCGACGCCGAAGCCACGCGCCTCCATCGCCGTGGCCAGCGTCGTGGCGCGCCGGACGGCGACCACGAGCAGGGCGAGCACGCGGCCGAGATGGTCCCGCAGCCGGCCGAGCGGACCGGCGTCCCCCAGGCCCCGGGCCCGGCGGGCGAGCCCGAGCACCGCCCACTCGTCGGCGAGGACGCCGAGCAGCCTCGTCGCGGCGAGCGCCGCGAGGACGAACCGGTGCGGCAGCCGCGCCACCTGCGCGAGCGCGTCGGCGAGGTCCGTGGCGTCGGTGGTGGCGACGAGCACGACGCCGGGCAGGGCCACGGCGAGGATCCGCAGCGCGACGGCCGCCCCGGCGACGGGACCGGTGACGCCGAACAGGGCCGTCCCGAGCCCGGCGGCCCCGGCCGTGAGGAGCAGGAGCCGGCCCCGCCGCCACAGGGCTCGCGGGCCGACGCCGCACCAGGGCAGGGCGAGCAGCTCCAGCGCGAGCGCGGTCCCGGCGGTGACGACGTCCAGGCTGAGGATCAGCGCGATCGCCACGGCGAGGCCGACCGCGAGCTTGGCGACGGGGTTGGCGCGCGCGGCGAAGGCCCCGGTGTCGACGTCGGCCGCGGGCGCGTCGAGGGTCGCGGTCACGCGGCACCCGCCCGGGTCGCGGCAGGCTCGGGACCGAGCCGCAGGACGTCGTCCGCGAGGGCGTCGACCAGCCCGTCGTCGTGCGTCACCGCGACGACCGCGGAGCCCTGGGCGACGAGCTGGTCGAGGAGCGCGACGAGCTCGGCCCAGGTCCGGGCGTCCTGCCCGAACGTCGGCTCGTCGAGCACGAGGACGCCGGGACGGGTCGCGAGGACGGCCGCGACGGACAGCCGGCGCTGCTCGCCGCCGGACAGCGTGAAGGGGTTGGCACGGGCGAGCGCTCCGAGGCGGAGCCGCGCGAGCAGCTCCTCGACCCGAGCGGCCGTCTCGCGCTCGCCGACTCCGGCGCGCCGCGGCCCGACGGCCAGCTCCTCGGTGACCGTCCCGGCGACGAACTGGTGCTCCGGCTCCTGGAAGACCGTCCCGATCCGGGTGACGAGCTCGCGCGGCCGCCAGCGGTGCGGCTGCGGCGTCGTCAGATCTCCCAGCAAGGGCCGGCTCGCGACGAGGCTCCCGGCGGCGGGGCGCTCGAGCCCGGCGAGCGTGAGCGCGAGCGTGGACTTGCCGGTGCCGTTGTCGCCGAGGACGCCGAGCGCGCGTCCGGCGCGGACGTCGAGGTCGGCGTCCGTCACCACCGGCGGCAACCCGAGGCGCGCCCGGGACCGGCGCGTCGCCGCGAGGCCGCGGGCCTCGAGCAGCACGGGACCGGCCGGGCGCGGCGTCCGCGGAACCCGGGGACCATGACCGGGGACCCAGACGCCGCGGGCGGCGAGCGCCGCCCCGTGCGTCGCGAAGACCGCCGCCGGCGGTCCGTCGGCGGCGACGCCGCCGCCCGGCTCGAGGACGATGACGCGGTCGACGAGGTCGAGCCAACCTCCGATGCGGTGCTCCACCAGCACGCAGGTGGCGCCGGTCGCGGCGAGGACGGCGCCGACCTGCTCGCGGAGCATGGCCGCACCGGGCTCGTCGAGCATGGCGGACGGCTCGTCGAGCAGGAGCAGCCCCGGCCGCAGCGCCAGGACGCCGGCCAGCGCGAGCCGCTGCCGTTCGCCGCCGGAGAGCCGGGAGGTCGGGTGGTCCAGGCCGTAGGGAAACCGGACGCCGCGCAGCGCCGCCTCGACCCGCGGCCAGATCTGCGCCGGCGGGACGGCGTGGTTCTCCAGGCCGAAGGCGACGTCGTCGCCGCACCGGGCGAGGACGGTCTGCGCGACCGGGTCCTGCAGCAGCAGGCCGGTGCGTGCGCGGCCGGCCTCGACGGCGGCGCGGCGTGCGGCGCGGGCGGGGACGCCGTCCAGCAGGAGCCTGCCCTCGGCGTCCCCGGTGCCGTCGTCCCCGGACTCGAGCAGGCCGGCGAGCCCGGCGAGCAGGGTGGACTTGCCGCTGCCGCTCGGCCCCAGGAGCAGCACGCGCTCGCCGGGCGCGATCTCGAGGTCGAGGCCGCGGAGGGCCCAGGCACGCCGCGTCCCGTAGCGCCAGCCCCAGCCGCGGGCGGCGACGGCGACCGGTCCGCTCACACCCGCTCGGCCGTCCGCCCCGACGCCAGCGGCGCAAGGGCACCGCTGGCGGCGAGGCCGCGGGCGAGCGCCCAGCCGCCGAGCCCGGCGATCACCGCGCTGGAGAGCACGGACAGCACGACGTACGCGACCTTCTGGCCGGGCGGGTAGTCGGTGACGTAGAAGGTGAGGTCGAGCGCGGAGAGGGCGAGGCCGCCGCCCATCCCGGCGAGCATCGCGGCCACCGGGCCGAACCGCCGGTAGAGCATGAGCGCGAGGACGACCTCGACGCCGAGGCCCTCGACGACCCCGTAATAGAGGGAGGCGAAGCCCCACAGGCCGCCGGTGAGCGCCTCGATGGCGGCGGCGACGGTCTCGCCGAACAGGGCGGCACCGGGCTTGCGTACGACGAGGCCGGCGAGCACGCCGGGCAGGATCCAGACGCCGTTGAGCAGCGCCGGCAGCGGCGGGTAGACACGGCCGATCGGGGCGGTGATCGGCGTCCAGGCCGTGTTCATGCCGAGCAGGAACAGGCCGCCCGCGACGGCGACGACGGCGGCGACGGTCATGTCGACGACGCGCCAGGCGCGGTGGGACGTGGCGGCGATGACGACGACGCCGACCCCGGCGCCGACCGTGAGGGCGACCGGCACGGTGAGGGCGTCGAGGGTGGTGTCCCAGACCGGGACGTCGGGCAGCCCGACCCGCCAGACGACGAGGCCCGCGACGACGCCGGCGGCGAGGGCGACCAGATGGGCGGCGGAGAGGCGCGGCGTGCGCGCGGGCGCCTCCGGAACGGTGGTGCTCACGATGTCCTCCCGAACCGTGCTCAGGAGGGGGGCCGGGAGCCCGGCGGCACACCCCGTGCCGCCACCGGCCGAGAAGCTCGACTCCCTTCGCCGGCATGACCCGGATCAGGTTCGAGGGTCTGCGGTCGCCCGCACTCTCAGCGCTCTCGCGCTCCCCTGTCGTGGCTGCGAAGCTACACCCGGGCGGGCGCTCCTGCACGCTCCGGCCGCGTGGGAGGCTTGGGCGATGCTGCGACTGCTCCGCGAACGCGCCGTCACGGGCGTGGTGTCCGTGACGCTGCTCGTGATGATGGTCGCGCTCAGCGCTCCTTTCCTCCTGCCGATGGTGCACTGGGTGTTCGGGCTGCTCTGAGCCCTTCCGACTCCCTCGGCTGCTGCAGGTGCGGCGAACGGTGGATACGTCAGGATGTTGCCGCAGGACGATCAGGAGGCACTGTGGGGTCGCTCGTCTGGAGAATCATCGGTACGGGGTCGACGGTGCTCGCCGCGGCCGCCGCACAGAAGGGGTTGTCGGCGGCCTGGAAGGTCGCGACGGGGGACGACCCGCCGACGATCCCCGAGGACCCCGAGACGACCTGGTCCGAGGCCATCGCGTGGGCCGTGCTCTCCGGCGCCGTTCTCGGTCTCGCGCGGCTGATCGCGACGCGGCGGGCCGCCCGCTTCTACATGCGGTCGACGGGCGAGCTCCCGAAGGCGCTCGAGCGCACGACCTGACCGCCGCGGACGACGGTCCGCACGAGCGGCACGCCTGGCCTGTAGGCCAGGTGGACGTGCGACGGCGCGTCGAGGATCGCGAGGTCGGCGCGCGCGCCCGGCCGCAGGACGCCGGCGTCCTCGCGACGCAGCGCGGCCGCGCCGCCGGCGGTGGCGGCGTGCACGGCCTCGGCGGGTGTCATCCGCATCTCGCGGACGGCGAGCGCCACCACGAAGGGCATGGACGTCGTGTAGGACGTGCCCGGGTTGCAGTCCGTGGCGAGCGCGACCGTCACGCCGGCGTCCAGGAGGCGGCGGGCGTCCGGGTAGGGCGAGCGGGTCGAGAACTCGGCGGCGGGCAGCAGGGTGGCGACGACGCGGGCGTCGCGCAGGGCCGTCACGTCGTCGTCGGTCAGGTGGGTGCAGTGGTCGGCGGAGGCGGCGCCGAACTCCGCGGCCAGTCGGGGGCCCGGGCCGGGCTCGAGCTGGGCGGCGTGCACGCGGACACCGAGGCCTCTTTCCCGGCCCGCTGACAGGACGGCGCGGGCGGCGTCCTCGTCGAAGGCGCCGCGCTCGACGAAGACGTCGATCCATCGGGCGTGCGGGGCGCAGGCGGCGAGCATGGGTCCCGTGACGAGGCGGACGTATGCGGCGGGGTCGTCGGCGAACTCGGGCGCGATGACGTGCGCGCCGAGGAAGGTGGTCTCGACGGTCAGGCGGGCGGCGATCTCGAGGGAACGTCGTTCGTCGTCGACGGTGAGCCCGTAGCCGGACTTGATCTCCGCCGTGGTCGTGCCCTGCCGGGTCATCTCGGTGAGCAGGCGGCGGGCGTTGGCGGCGAGGTCGTCGTCCGTCGCCGCGCGGGTGGCGGCGACCGTCGTGCGGATGCCGCCCGCCGCGTAGGGCCGGCCTCCCATCCGGGACGCGAACTCGGCGGCGCGGTCGCCGGCGAAGATCAGGTGGGTGTGGGCGTCGACGAAGCCGGGCAGGGCGGCGGCGCCGGCCGCGTCCAGCCGTTCGTCGGCCGCCGGGGCGTTCTCGGAGGGGCCGAGCCAGGCGATGCGGTCGCCCTCGGCCACGACGGCGGCGTCGTGCAGGAGGCCCAGGACGCCGTCGCCCCGCTCCGGGTCGTTCGTGACGAGCTCACCGATCCCGGTGACGAGGAGCGAGGTCGCGGGCACGAGGGCCACGGTCGCACAGGCGACCGGCCGCTGGTCCCGTTCCGTCGTTCGTCAGAGTCCGGCGACACGCCGACGATCTGCCGCGCCGCGACCACCAATGACGAACGACGGCACGTCACTCGTCGCCGGAAGGGTCCACGCCCTGGGCGGAACCGACCCCGCGGGGTGCCTGGTCCTTCACGGCGTCGCTGATCGGACCGCCGCCGCCCGGGTCGCCCTTCGGCGTTCCGCCGGCCGCCGCGTTCCCGGTCGCCGCCGGGAGGCCCTCGTCGGCGTCGTCGGGCGTGTGGGTCTGCTGGGCGGAGCCCGCCGACTCGCTGTGCGCTCCTGCTGGAATGGTCATGCCCGCGACCTGCCCCGCCCGCGCTCCCCCAAACCCGGACGCGCACACTCGTCGGGTGCCCAGTGACCTCACCCCTGACCTCGCGGGGGCTCTCGAGGAGGGCTGCGTCGTCCTCGACGGCGGACTCGCGACGGAGCTGGAGCGTCGTGGTCACGACTTGAGCAGCGCGCTGTGGTCCGCTCGGCTGCTCGCGGACGATCCTGCCGCCGTCGTCGAGGCGCACGGGGCCTTTCTCGACTCCGGGGCGCAGGTCGTGACGACCGCCAGCTACCAGGCGTCCTTCGGGGGTTTCGCCGCCGCTGGGCTGGACACCGCCGGCACTCGCGAGCTCCTGCGACGGTCCGTCGCGCTGGCCCGGCAGGCGGTTGCCGAGCGGGTATCGGAGGATCGTCCGACGTGGGTCGCGGCGTCCGTCGGACCGTACGGCGCCGCGCTCGCCGACGGGTCGGAGTACACCGGGGCCTACGGCGACATGCTCGACGTCCGGGCCCTGCGTCGCTTCCACCACGACCGACTCGCCGCCCTGGTCGACGCCGGACCGGACGTCCTCGCACTCGAGACGCTCCCCGCGCTCGCCGAGGTGGAGGCCCTGGTCGCCGAGCTCGACGGCCTCGGCGTGCCGGCGTGGGTATCGCTGACGACCGTGACCGACGCCGATGGGACGGTCCTCACCCGGCGAGGGGAACCCGCGGCGGAGGCCTTCGCCGTCGCTCGCGACGCGGCCGATGTGATCGCCGTCGGTGTCAACTGCACCGACCCCGACGCCGTCGTCCCCGCGGTGCGGCTGGCCGCGGAGGTCAGCGGGAAGCCCGTCGTCCTCTACCCGAACAGCGGCGAGAGCTGGGACGCTGCCGCCCGGCGCTGGACGGGCCCCTCGCACTTCCACCCGGAGGCCGTGACGGCCTGGCGCGACGCCGGGGCGCGCCTGATCGGCGGGTGCTGTCGTGTCACGCCCGACACCATCGGCGCCGTCGCCGGCACCCTCGGCGCGATCATGCGCTGAGGAGGTCAGCGAGGCAGTCCCACGACGGGGGCCATGCCTCCAGCGGGCGCGTCGGCTCCGTCGGCGCCGGGTCGTCGTCGACCGTCGCGGGTGGCCGCTCGACGGTCTCGTCGGCGTCGTCGACGGGGGCCGCGAGCCAGGCCTCGTCGAGCTCTCGCGCACGACGACGCGCGAATGCGGCCTGGATGTTCGCGTTCATGTCTCGGACCTGAGCATTCGCGACGTCGCGGAGCTCCGCGAGCCGGGCAGGAATTCCGGCCAACGCAGGCTCGAGTGCGGGTGGCACGGGCTGTGACGGTACGGATCGGTAGACGTGACCCGCTCTCGTCGTCCATTCCAGAGTGCCGGGCGGAAGGTTCTCGTCCTCGCCGGGCTGAACGAGACGGACCCTGACATGCCCGGTCGTCTTCAATCGATGATGCCCCCGGCACAAGGGTTGCAAATTGCAGGAACACGTGGCGCCGACGGGAAATGGTCGGCGATGGTCGATATCGCAACGCCGGGCGGGCGTGGAGCACCCGGGAAACACGCACATCCCTTCGGCAGCTCTCACAAGCGCGGCGACTCGTAGCGGGGCATCGTGCTCGGGAGTGCTGATCGGCCGTCCGACGCCGACGACGCTGCCGTGCTCGTCGTCGGTCACCACGCATCGCCACGTCGTGGTCGACGGGTCCTCACGAGCGGCGTCCGCCGCGATCTGCCGGGCGAG